>JACPVN010000334.1 GCA_016191715.1 Ignavibacteriota bacterium
GAAAGCGTTATCGCGAACAATCCGAAAGGATATTTTGCACAACAGAAACACATCCGTCCGTATTACAACGAACAGAACACGGATGCGGCGGCGGAAATTATCCGGACTGCGTTTGAAACTTTTCCCGACCTTGATGGAGAGGTCAAACAAACGCAGAGCGAAAATCTCGTTTATAGATACACGAATGAAAAGCAATTTGATAAAGCGGAAGAATGGTTGATGAAATTGCCGAAGCCGAACGGAGTCTATTATAATTATCTTGCTCGCACAATGGTTGACGACGGAACAAATCTTGAGAAAGCATCGTCGCTTGCGCAGAAGGCGGTTGCATTGAACAAAGCAATTACTCCCGACGAGAAAAAATCATACATGCGTCAAAGCGATTTTGAATCTGACACCAAAAACAAAGTAGGCGCGTCGCTCGGAACGTATGGCAACGCGCTTCTGAAAATGGAAAAATTCGGAGAAGCGGAACCGGTTCTCCGGGAAGCGTACGAAGCAAACAGCGGCGCAAGCCCTGACATCAATCAACGATATGTGTTAGCGCTGACAAAAAATAAACAGTTTGAAAAAGCAATTGAGACGGGACTGGTATGCATCAACAAACAAAAAGATAACGCAATGTTGTTGGATAATTTGAAAGAGGCATACACCGGTCGGGACGGTTCGGACAAAAATTTTGCCGATGCATTGGCGCTGAAGAAAAAAACATTTGAAGAAGCAATCACAAAAGCAGGGAAAGAACATGCGGCGGAAATCGAAAAGAAAATCAAAGAAGAACGGACGCATAAACCATCGGTGGATTTTACCTTAAACGATTGGGACGGAAAGCCGATCACTCTTTCTGCGCTGAAAGGAAAAGTTGTCATCGTTGATTTCTGGGCGACGTGGTGCGGACCATGCAAACAATCATTTCCGTACTTGCAATATGTCTATGAGAAATATCAGCAGAATGACAATGTAAAGATTCTTACGCTCAATACATGGGAACGTATCAAAGGCGATTCGGCAATCATTGAGAACGCAAAGAAATTTATGGAGACGAACAAATACACGTTCCCTGTTCTCTTTGATAAAAATGAAGTTGTCGGTCATTATGAAGTGGAAGGGATTCCAACGAAGTTTATTATTGATAAACTGGGAAACGTCGCCTACAAGTCCATCGGCTTTGACGGCGCGATGATGGTGGAGGAAATGGTACAGGAGATTGAGTTGTTGTTGAAGGAGTAACAACGATGGACACAACACCAAGTGATGGTGCGATGTTGCATGAGACATCTTTTTCTTTGTTCGTTCATCTGTCTTAGTAGCGTGTTCTCTCAAACAGGAACCGGCTCATATCACAGTAATACCGATACGCTCTTCCTGAACGAAATCATCGCGAAAGAAATTGCGTGGATTGCTGACTCACAGCAATATTTCAGTCCGGGCAATCCGGCGGATGGCGCAATCCCGACGCATCGGAGTGAAACGCAAAACAGTCAGGTTTCTCCCTACTTCTCAACACTTGCCGCAATCGGATTACTCGAAGATTCTGCGCGGCACGAACATGCCCGTCGTTACATGGATTGGTATTTCCGTCATCTCAATCGCAATGATATCTATGGATTGAGCGGGACGATTTACGATTATGAAGTTACACCCGCCGGCGAGGAAATTCAAACAACCCTCATTGATGCGACAGATAGTTATGCCGCGATGTTTCTGGTGTTGTTACAACAATATGTTACCTCTACGAACGACACGCAGTACATGCTCGACCACAAACTTCAGATAGATACGATTATAAATGTCATGGTCGCAACTCAACAATCCGACGGTTTAACATGGGCGAAACCTGACTACCATCTCAAGTATGTTATGGATAATGCGGAAGTGTTCATGGGATTCGAAGCGGCGTCGTGGTTAGCAGAAAATGTTTTTCGTGAACCGGCGCTTGCAGATTCATTTTCAAACAGGAAGCAACACACTCTGAACGGCATCAGGAATCTGTTATGGGATTCGCTCAGCAATTCATACAAGCCCTACATTGATGAAGCCGGATTCGGACCGACAGCAAATTGGTTGATATTTTATCCTGACGCAGTCGCTCAACTCTTTCCGATATACGGTGAAGTGAGTCCCGCGACGGAACAAGAGTCGAAACAACTTTACACGACATTCAATCTGTATCATCCTCAATGGTCCTCCATTTCGGATTCAGGACAGGATTTTCCATGGGCGTTTCTCTCGTATTGTGCGATGCTGATGGGAGATACAACCCGTGCTGATTCGTTTTTTCTTACATCGTACAACCGGTTTATTCAGGCAGGACATCCGTATCCGTGGCACACAGCCGAAGCGGCGTTTCTCATACGTGCCGCGGCGTTGAGAAAAATTTCCCCTGTTCGTCCGACCTCAGGAACGTGGCATTGTTTCTCTCTTCCATTCATCATGAACTCCAACAATGTTGATTCTTTATTACCAAAACGACTCACGTCCGTTTTTCGATTTCAACATGGTTATCAGCAATGCAACACGTTGGAAAACGGAGTCGGGTATTGGGTCAAACTTCCCGCCGGAGATTCAATCAGGTTCGACGGAACACCGACAGATTCGGAAAGTCTTCATGTTGATGAAGGTTGGAATCTGATTGGTTCCATCAGCGAAATATTTTCTGCCGACTCGCTTGTTTCCGTGCCGGATGGAATCATCATCTCATCTTTGTTTGAATTTCAGAACGGATATGTAAGCAGTGATTCAATCGAACCCGGAAATGGTTATTGGGTGAAAGTCTCACAATCAGGAATAATTATTCTTGATGCGTTGCCCCGAAACAAATAGAGTTAACGGGTGAGAAGAAAGTAGGTGAGCAAGCCGAGATTTATTTCGCAGACTCCGAGTGCGATTCCCGAAACCGTGTCGTACGTTTTCACATTGTCGAGTGCGCTTTGGTCGCCTGTTCGTTCGAATTCATCATACAAATTATCTGCTTGTATTTTGAAATATGCCGCGACCGCGCCGGAGACCACTGCCGCCGATGAAGTAAGATACAACGGTACGATGTTCGACGGCAATCCGTTTGCAAGCGCATGTGTTGGTACAACCGAACCGGAATCGTTGTTAACTTTTTCAGTTGGACGAATCAACATCCCGCTTTGATAAATCAGTGACTGAGGCAGAACAATAGTTCGTTTCAAATGCTCACCGTTTGCAACGCTCACCGTTTCAACGATAGGAACCTGATACCAACTTCTCGTTCCCGGTTGAACGAATCTCAAAACGTGCGTTCCTGAATTTATTGAAACAGAATCGAGCGGCGTTTCTCCAATCAAGAGTGAATCCAAATACACATTGCATTTCTCAGTCTCACTTTTTACGGACAACCAA
>JACPVN010000335.1 GCA_016191715.1 Ignavibacteriota bacterium
ATGGTGATGGCACAAACGATACAGGAAACGTGACGAATCCAAGACTTATCGGAGCGAATCATACCTATACAACAGCAGGCTTGAAGAAAATGAAACTCCGTGTTTGGGATGCTGTGGGTCAGATGAATCAGGATTCATCAACGATTCAAGTGTTCGCTGCACCCACGACGACCATCAGTGTTAATATTGCAATAGAAAAAGGATTACTCTATCTGTATCAAAATCAATATTCAGATGGACATTGGGCGGATAACTCGAATGTAAAAGCCGGAACCGGCGCGGCATTGTTATGCTTTGAAGAAAATGGACATAAACCGACGAATGATTTTGACCGTGATATATATGCAGAATATGTTCGAACGGGTTTAAATTATCTGTTATCCGGTGCTTCACAGTTTAATATTTATGCACAAACAGCCGGAAATCCTGACACCGATGGTGACGGGAAAGGCGCTTACTTAGAAGGTGTGAGTCATGCAACTTACGTGAATGGTATTGCAAATTTGGCCGTCATCGGAGCGCACAACAATGCAGGAGATGCACAACAGGACACAATAACTGTTGGAGTTTATGCAGGACAAACGTTTTATGATTATGCAGTAGATATGGTTGACCAATGGGCTTTCAGCCAGACTGAGAGCGCCACGCTTTCGTATCGGGGCGGATGGCGATATGGCGTTGCAACTGCAAACGCAACAGATGCAGATAATTCAACTACACAGTGGGCAGCACTTGATTTAGAAGCGGCGGAAAAGAGTTGGGGCATTGTTGCACCGGCATTTGTCAAAACAGAACTTGCATATACTCTTGCTAATACTCAGGATGGTACGGGTGGGTTCGGTTATCATGTATCAGGATATTGGAATAATATAACGAAAACAGCCGCGGGAATTGGTTCGTTGGTTTATAAAGGTGAAAACTCTTCCAGTCCTGCAGTTGTTTCTGCTATAAATTTTTTAAATAATAATTGGAATTCAGGTAATCTCGACCAATTCAGTTGGAGTAATCATTTTTATGGTAACACGTATGCAATGTATGGTGTTGCAAAAGGTATGCGTATCATGGATAACCATGCAGGAGTACAATACATCGGCGCTCATGATTGGTATGCAGAATATGTTAACCATCTCTTGAACAATGCATCATGGAAACAAAATGCAAACGGATCGTGGCCCCGTAATACCGGAAACGCTCCTACGAATTACATGGGCGACCCGTTAAATTCATCATTTGCAATTCTTGTATTGACTCAAGGCGTCGTGATTCCACCGCCGGTTGCAGTGATAGACCCGATTTCTCCCCGTCCATCAAACACTGCTTTCCAGGTTTTTGGAAATCATTCATACCATCAAGACCCGAATAAATCCATCCAACAATATCTTTGGGATTTCAATGCATCGAACGGAATTGATTTTAATAACCCGGATGCAACAGGACAGAATCCAATCAATCCCGGATATCCAACTCCCGGAACATATACGATTACACTCCGTGTTGTTGATAATGGAAATCCTTCTCAATTTGATGATATTGGAGCCACGGTTGTTATTAATGATACGGCAAATCACCCGCCGGTTGCAGTTGCTATTCCACCGGGATTGGGTGGTGTGTATGCTGGAAGAGTGGGCGTTCCTATAACACTCGACGCAACCTACTCATACGATCCTGATGCACCGAATGATTCTATTGTTGGATATAATTGGGATACGGACGGAAATGGTGCGTATGGTGATGCATTTACATCCACTGTCACGCTTACATTCAACTCAGAATTTAACGGACAAGTCGGAGTTCGTGTTTATGATTCACACGGGGACTCAAGCATCAACAATGCATATATAACTATTTATGCTTCCCGTCGAGATTTGTATGTTGAATCATTTGTATCATCACCTTATTATGCTTCCATTGGTGGTCAACTCCATGTCGTCGCAATATTCAAGAATAACGACACCTCCGATGCCGCGGCGAACAGTGTACAGGTGAAATTTTATGATGAAGATCCGTACACAACTGGAAATCAAATTGGAAGTCCATTCACTGTGGATTTACCGATTGGAGGTCGTGATACGATTGATTCCTATATTACCATTCCTTCACTCCCGAACGGTGACAGACAATTCTATGTCTTCCTTGATGCAAATAACCAGGTAGCAGAGTGGGATGAACAAAACAATGTGATGGGTTCAGATGTCAATATCGGAACATGGCTGACATTGCGTGGAATGAAATGGAATGACCTCAATGGTGATGGTGTAAAAGATAATGGAGAACCCGGTATTGCAGGATGGACAATATATCTTGACAATGAAGGATTGACGACAACAGATGCAAACGGAAATTATGAGTTTGTTGGAGTGCCAGCCGGTACACACACTGTGTCCGAGTTTAACGATACGGCATGGACACAGACGTATCCTCTTACAGGAACATATTCATTCACTGTTTCTGCAGAAAGCACCCTGACGGGACTTGATTTCGGAAATAAGAGAATTCCCAATGGAAAGATTTCCGGTATCAAATTCTATGATAAAAATGGAAATGGTCAGAAGGATGTACTTGAATCCGGTTTAAGCGGGTGGGTTATTCAGGTAACCGATGTTTTGAGCCAAAGTGTAAAGGGTGGAGTGTTTCTGTATGACACCACAGACGCAAATGGTGAATATTCATTCAATGGTCTTGCACCGGGCAATTATAACGTTTCAGAACAAAGTCAATCAGGATTTGTTCAAACATATCCGGCAAATCCCGGAACTCATTCGGTTACTGTTGATTATAACAGCGATTTCCAGAATAAGGACTTTGGGAATTTTGCTTATGACAACTTCTTCGGATATAAATTTGAAGATGTAAATGGTGATTCAACGGATAATGCTGAACCGCGATTGTCTGGTTGGACAATGCTCCTGATGAAAGGTGCTGATACAGTTGCCACAACAGTAACAGATTCTGTTGGTGAATTTCGTTTTGAAAATATAGGACCAGGTACATACACGATTCGCGAAATGAATCAGGCGGGTTGGGAACAAACAGTTCCGGGCACTCCGGGCTATTATACTGAATCTGCATATAGCGGTTCAGAGCGTGACCCGTTTGCATTCGGAAACAGACATAGCGCCGGAATTACCGGTATGAAGTTCAACGATCTCGACGGTGATGGTACACTCGATCAGGGCGAACTCGGATTAGCAAACTGGCAAATCGTTTTAAGTGGTGCGGCCTCTGATACTACAGTAACTGATACTACGGGCGCATATCAGTTTAATATTTCTGCAAGCGGAAATTATGTTGTTACAGAAATCCAACAAAACGGTTGGGTACAAACAACTGCAAACCCAGGACCAATCAATGTAGTTCTGGGTCAAACAGTTACCGGTGTCAACTTCGGTAACTTCCGGACTGCATCAGTTTCCGGTATGAAATTCCTCGACGCAGACGCTGATAGTGTAAAAGACTTAGGAGAAACCGGTTTACAGGGCTGGACAATTAAAGCGACAAAAGGATTGTCTCAGAAGACGACAGTTACCGGCGCCGATGGTTCATTCTCTCTCTCGTTCGGACCGACGGAAACCGGTACCTGGGTGATTAGTGAAATGTTGCAGATTGGTTGGACACAAACTTATCCTGTCAGTGTTACCTACTCCGTGAATGTTGTGTCAGGAACTGCGCAAGCGAATACAAACTTCGGAAACTATCAAGGTAGTTCGATTTCCGGTAAGAAATATGAAGACGTTGCCGGCGATGGTGAAACTGCCGGCGACCCGACATTAAACGGCTGGACAATTGAATTATACAATGGTGAATCATTAGTCGCTTCGACAACAACCTCCGGCAACGGAGATTATGAATTTGGTAATCTCGCTCCCGGAAATTACATCGTTCAGGAAGTAATACAACAAGGATGGCTACAGACGTATCCTGAAGGCGGTTCATATTCTGTTACGATTTCTTCTGGTTCAAATGTTACCGGAAAAGACTTTGCGAACTTTGAACTCGGTTCCATCAGCGGTGTAAAGTTCCTTGATTTCGATGGCGACTCGGTGAAGGATGTGGGGGAAGTCGGTATGGCAAATTGGGAAATTACATTGGTTGAGGGTGAATCTACCGTTGCAGTCGATACAACAGATGAACTTGGTCAGTATAGTTTCACCGGATTAACTGCCGGATCATACATGGTTGAAGAAGTAATGCAGGATGGTTGGTACCAAACAGTGCCTGCTGATGGCAACTATCAAATTGATGTCGTGAGTGGAACAGTTGAAACCGGAAAGAACTTCGGGAACTTTGAATACGGTACTGTCAGTGGTACGAAGTGGTTCGATCGTGACAGCAGCGGAACGCGTAATATTGCTTGTGAGGGAATGTTACCGAACATCAAGATAGTGCTTGTCGGAACGAGTACTTCACCAGACACCGCGACAACAGACGCAAATGGTGAATTCACATTTACAAATGTACCTGCTGGTGTATTCTCGTTGACTGAAGCAAACAACCCGCTTTGGAATCAAACATATCCTGCAAACGGAACACCGTACTCTATTACAATGGTGAGCGGTTTAGACACAACAGGATTAGAATTCGGAAACTTCTATGTACCTGACACAGGTAAATTCCGTACGTTTATCCTTACTGATTTCAACGCCGCACGTCGAGCGCCACAAAAATCTGGCTTTATCAGAAATCCAACAGCCGGAAATGTACGCGACACGGTATTTATCCGTAAAGGATTCGGACTTGAAAATGCTAACGATAGCGGCTATCTCCGAATCGGTGTGCGACGACCGGATAGCGCCTTAGTAAACAACTGGGGATGGTTCTTCCATCGCTGGCAAGTGTACAAAGGCGGAGCCGTAAAACACTGGATCTACAATAAGAAAGCATGGGGAACGAAGCGCGATCCGAAAACAAAGCAACAAGTTCCTCGTAATCCGGCATTCTATCTTGGCATTGTCGGTGAACAAGTAACCGAAACGTATTTCGGAAACGCCGGCAATCATTTGACGATGGAATTGACGACATTGAAAACGAACGTCGCGGCAAGTGATCTGGGCATCACCCCGCAAGGATTGGGCGACCTGATTTATGTTTGTCGTGATACAACAGCCGACAGTCTCTTTGTTGGAAAATCTATACGCACAATTATTGCTCTTGCTGACACTGCCCTGACGATGGGACGAACAATCCGTAACGTCAGCGCAAGTCAAATAGATACTACGTATCGTGTTCCGGTTTCGTATCTGATATTAATTGATTCTGTCATTGCAAGAGTTAATCGAGAATTCAGAGGAACGAAAGTTGATACAATTTCTACCAAACCTTTGAAAATCAAGGGTATAAAGGGATTATATAAGGTTTCGTATCTGATGCGTGATAGTTTGGCTCCGGTGCCGTTAGCGCATTTTGAACCGAACTATGCAACGGAAGAAACTCCGGCAACATTCAAGTTAGAACAGAACTATCCGAATCCATTCAATCCGATGACGACAATTCAGTTTGAGTTGCAGGTTCCTTCAAAGGTATCGCTGACTTTGTATAACCTTTTAGGTCAGGAAGTTGCAACACTTTTGAATAACGTTGACATGGAAGATGGAGTTCAGGCAATTGAAATAGATGCCACGAACTTCTCATCCGGTGTCTATTTCTACAAACTCGAAACGAGTGGTTTGGACGAAGATGGTCTGAAACACTCCTTCCAGAATGTGAAGAAAATGACATTGATTAAGTAATTAAGAGTAAGGGCTGGTTGCAAAAAACAACCAGCCCTTTATATTTAGCGGAGGGCTGTGGGGCGAATATTTTTAAATATCTTCCTTGACATTATTGAAGGAAGTTTGTACCTTTACAGAGCATTATCAAATGCA
>JACPVN010000336.1 GCA_016191715.1 Ignavibacteriota bacterium
CCATTATCCGCAACATACAACCGTTGACTGCATCTCATGTCACTTCACTGGTTTCAGCAGGTCGAAGGGACAAAATGCTCATGATGTCTGGCGATATCCGGAACGAGATAACCGCGTCCGCCCGCTCGTGATGAAGTACAAAGAAGCGATAAACTGGTATCCGCACAACATAGTGAAACCCGATTCACAATCGCTCTGTGCGAGTAAATGTCATTATACAGGAAATCTTATTGGAGCGTCAACAATTAACAGCGTGAAGATTTCAGGAGAAGTACCCGAAAGTTTTTCACTCCAACAGAATTTCCCCAATCCTTTTAACCCGACAACGGAAATAAAGTATCAGCTTCCCCATAAAGCACATGTTCGTATTGCAATTTATAATACAATCGGAGCCGAAGTTGCAATCTTAGTGAATAGTGAGCAGGAGCCGGGATACTATGTTGCATCGTGGGATGGGACGTATAACTCCGGTCAACCTGTGAGCAGCGGATTGTATATGTACAAGATGGAAACAGGTAGCTTTACCGGAGTTAAGAAAATGTTATACCTGAAATAATTTTTCATAAGGGGACGAAACAGAGTTACGTGTACGTTAACAAGCAAGGGTGAGTGCGGAAATGCATTCACCCTTGTAGGTTTTCAGAAACAGCAATTCATCTCGCATGTTCAACTGGCAGGATGAAGTCATCGCTCAGTTGTTCATGCAGGGAGAAGCATGTTAAAAAAATCATCATTTTGTATTTTCATCATTGAATTTCATACAAAAAATTAAGATATTTGAACCACACATCATAACATAGAAACTGTTGAACATGAATATCAAATGTATTTCCTTTATCATCCTGTGTGTTCTTTCAATCTTGCCGGGTGTTGCCTCCGCACAGGTTCTCACCGGACGATTTTCAAGTTCGTTCTATGCGTGGGAACAACATGACACAGTCAGTTCTTCTAATCTCTTTGTTCGGGGCTTCCAAACTGCTCAACTGAATTTTTCGAAGGATGATGTTTCGTTTCAAACATCGTTCTACGCCGCGTCGTTGCTACTCAATTCATTTGGTGATAACGGAATTGCGCGCGTCAGTAATATGTTTCTTCGATGGAAAAATATCGGCAGTGCAGTTGATGTCAGTCTCGGACGCGTTCCTGTGTTTGCCGGAGTTGGAAACGGAACGGTTGACGGCGGACTTCTCAAAGCGCGGGCGATGAAGAATAAACTGACGATGGTCGCGTACGGAGGAGCGAACGTCAAGCCCGAATTGAAATCATCCGGTTTAACCGATTTGAATAAAAACTTTTTTCTCGGTGGACAAATCATCGGGAGTATTCTGAATGAAAGCCGCGTCGGTATCAGCTACATGAATCGAAATATCGTGAGAGAAAGTTACCTGACGATTCGTCCGGATTCACTGTTCAATCCAATGACGGTGCTAATTGTCCCGGAATCAAAAGCGGAACAAATCATCGGCGCAGATGTGCGAATCAACGAAAGCAAACTCGTGACCTGTTACGCGCGGTATGATTATGATATGAATACAAAACGAAGTTTGCGCGGGCAACTCAGCACGCGGTGGAGGGCGAACGAACACTTTGCATTGACCGCCGACTACATTTACCGTGAACCGCGCATTCTCTACAATTCTTTTTTTATCATGTTTCCCCTTTCCTCCGTGAAGGAATACGAAGGCGGGGTTGAGTACACGCTCAAATCGGATTTGCGGTTGTACGGTAAGTACGCATACGTTCAATACACCGATGAGAAGACGCAACGATTTTCGCTCGGCATGAACACGGAAAATATCAGTGTGAGTTACACGGGTACGAATGGCTACGCGGGTGAACAAACTTCATTGTACGGACAGGTGATGCACCCGATGTTTGATCGAATGTTGATTACTACCGTTGGGTTGTCGTATGTAAATTATCAGTTGGATAAGTACGTGTCAGCAATGCATGATGTTTTTGCCGCATCATTGGGTGCGGTTGTGCGAACAAATGAATCGTGGAGTGCAGATATACAATTGCAATGGCTGAACAATCCCGTTGCCCAAAACGATGTGCGGTTGTTCGGAAAGTTGAGTTACTGGTTCAATCATGCCTTTAGTCAAACAGAAGGAAAGGAGTCGGCACAATGAAAAAACAATATTTTTATTTTGCCATTACATTGATTGTCACCGTTACATTTTCTGTTGCGATGAAAGAACCGATGTATCGGTTTGATGAGAAGCAAGACCATTCCAAATTGTTGAAGTTCTCTCATAGTTTTCATGTGAAAAGTCAGGGAGTAGCATGTACTGATTGCCATGACCTTGAATCCTCAAGTACAATTTCTTCCGGCTCATTGCTTCCGACCCACGAACAATGTCAGACATGTCATGAGGAAAAGATTACGAACGATTGCGCGTTCTGTCATTCCGATGCTGACAACATCGTTCCGATTGAAATCCCGGAACGTGAGTTGATGTTTTCGCACGAGAAACACATTGCAAAAAATGTGAAGTGCGAAACATGTCATGCCGGAGTCGAGGATGTCGAGTATGCCGCTTCAGCAATGCCTTCGATGGAAACATGTATGAACTGCCATTCGGAAAATCGTATTGCGATGAACTGCGAAACCTGCCACACCAACTTTTATTCATTGATTCCTGAAAACCATCTCGAAGGAGATTTCAAAAAGACTCATAAAGAATTGACGAGAATCGGAATGGCAGATGTTTCCTGCTCGACCTGTCACACGGAAAGTTTTTGTCAGGATTGCCACACGGGAATTGAATTGCAGGGCTTCAAGAGTTCGGGGAATTTAATGGCGGAACCGTCGCCTCGAACGTCGGCGAAAGATTCGCCGATGCAATTGCGTTTGCAACAAGTTCATGCATTGAATTATCGGTTCACGCATGGGATAGATGCAAAATCGAAGGCATTAGATTGTGCGACATGTAATGAACAGCAATCGTTCTGTAGTGAATGTCATCAGGCAGGAGGAAACGTAACGCAGCAACGGTTCAAACCTGCATCGCACAGTATTGCAGGATTTACTACGCTCGGCAAAGGTTCGGGGGGTGGAGTTCATGCGGAACTTGCAAAACGAGACCTCGAATTGTGCGCTTCGTGTCACGAAACAGACGGAGAAGACCCAACATGTGCAACGTGTCATTTCTAAGGAGAATGAAAATGAAAAATACTTTTAGATTTTATTTTGCATTAGTGGTTGTTCTCGTCATCGGATTATACTCCTGCACCGAATTGAAAACCGATTTGCCGACTCCGGTCTCTGCAGGTTTCACCGTTCATAAAACGGAATGGATGGATACGACGCAAGCAAACTTCCACGGCAAATTTCTGAAAGCGAAGAACTGGGCAATGGCTGATTGCGAACCGTGTCATTCGAAATCGTATGAAGGCGGAACAAGTGAGGTTGCTTGCTTCTCTTGTCATTCATCATTTCCTCATCGGGAGAATTGGACAACAACGATTCATCCAAACTTTCACGGTGCATTTCTTCAAACAAATAATTGGGGACTTGGACAGTGCCAGTCGTGTCACGGTGAACAGTACGCAGGAGAAAAGCGGGTTGAAGTAAGTTGTATGACAGCCGGATGTCATGTTGATAACAATGGAAATCAAAAATCACCTGAAGCATGTAATACATGTCATGGCGATTTCCGCGCGTCGGCTGACGATACGGTTTCGTGGGCACCGCCTCGTTCAGTATCCGGTGATACGTTGAGAACAAATCCGAGTGTTGGAGCGCATCGTCAACATCTTGAGACTGATTCACTTGGAAAAGCGGTGAAGTGTCAG
>JACPVN010000354.1 GCA_016191715.1 Ignavibacteriota bacterium
CCACCCGGAAAGGACAACACTATCACCCTGATTCAGCGGAGTTGCAAACGTCATGTCCCATTTCTTGAGTTTTGATTTTGCAACAGGTGTCATGGTTGTAGGAGTTGGTGTTACGGTGAAGTCGTACCGTACCGTATCCAACTCGACGGCGAATTCGACATGTAAATCGTTGACATTGTTGCTGTCCGGCTTTACATAAACCGAGAATTCAACTTTGTCTGCCTTCTTCTTGATTGATTTCAATGCTGCCTTACTATCTTTTGTCAGCGCAAACGAATCAGCAACAACTGAATAGAATTTTGCTGTATCGAGTAGGTAGTTTGCAAAGTCAATTACGATACTCTGACCATCCGCGACGGAGAACCCGACTGAGTACAAAACACATTGAGGCGTACCGGGGTTAGCATCGCTGTTATTAATACGATAACCATTTGCTGACCAGAACTCGCTGTCTGCTTCGCATACCGTGTAGTAACCATCTATTAAGCCTGTAACTACTAATTCGCCGCTTGTTCCTTCACCTATCACATCATTTTCATCGTTTTTCACCATAAGTCCCCACGGTATCTGAGTGTCAAAGGATGGAGAACCTCCGTCTGCATCGCGGAATTTCCTCAGAGTGATTGTATTCGGATGGAAGTTGATAAACTCAACCGACTTTGATTCACCGCTTGTTACTGTCACGGTTACACATGATGAGTTGCTTGATTGTGGCGCACCACCATCAAGACCATAGCCAACGTGAGTCCAGCCGGATGAATCTGCTTCAGAGACATAATAAACGCCCGCCGGTAACGAGGGTGCGATAAAAAGTTGACCTGTGCCGCTTGCAACTAATGCACCGTTACAACTATCTCGTCTAATTGCAAATGACCAACCTCGTACTTCATCTTTCGTCGGCGTTCCTCCATCAACGTCACGATACTTTGATACAGTAATGGAGTTCAATTGTGCGTTAACAAAATCAACCGTTGAGGTTGTACCGCCGCTGACCGTCAGTGTATCGTATCTGCTCGAACTTGTTACGGGTGTTCCGTTCTTTACATGACCAAGAACAGTCCAGCCGGAACTATCCGCTTCGTATGCAATGTACGTCCCCGTACTTAAACTTCCAGCATTGAGAGAATCTGTATTTCCTGATGCAACAAGATTTGCAGGAGCAACTGAGCCACGATACAGTGCGAGGAACCAACTCTTCTTTGAACGGTCGTCGGTTGTTCCAACACTTCCGTCTGCGTCAGCATATTTTCTCACTATCACCGTGTTCGGCTGGAAGTTTACAAGCGTAATCTCTTTGCTGATTCCTCCGCCTGTCATTGTGAACTGGACATAATTTGCTGAACTTGCTGTTGGGGTTGCATCAACGATGTAACCGAGATGCGCCCAGCCCGCGCTGTCTTCTTCTACTGCATAATAGGTTCCATCAATCAGGTTCGGGACAACAAGCATTGTATCGGAAGCGACCGATGCAACGACTGTTCCTGTCGGTGAACCTGTTCGGAGTGAGAGACCCCACTGCTTTGCTGTTCTATCATTTGTTGTACCAAGGTCCCCGTCAGCATCAATTTGCTTTTTGATTGTCACTGTATTCGGCGGATTCTTTCCGGTTAACATTACATCGTCAAGATAGAGTCTGAATGCATCGAACGCATCATAACGCCACGCGATGTAAATTTGTTGACCCGCATACGTCGCCATATCAATTTTCTTATTCTGATACGTTGTGAAATTATTGTCCGAGTTTTCATAGACCTTCGTTCCACGCAAGAGGAAATCTGCCGGAGTTGAACCGTCAGCGGCTAAATTCACCCACACTTCAAAACTATCAACCCATGAAGTAGATTGCGCACGATACCAGAAACTCAATTCCGGTGCGATGGTTGGAACCGCTACTAATTTAGTTATCAGCCAGTCGTCGTTTTGCAACGATGAAGATTCCCATCGTGCATGCGCTACGCGTGCACCGCCATGTGGATTGACTGTCGTATCGCGCCAGTTCTGTGCACCTGCATCGTTCTGAATTGCTTGCCATCCGGTGGGCGGAAACGGCGGATTTTCAAATCCTTCGTTAAGCGCCGTACCGTTCTGGTCAAACGTTGTTTGCTGGCTTCCGTTCGGTCCGAATGCGGTTTCGACACCCGCGCTGTTTCTTGCTTTCGCGGCAAGTGCGTACACCGTTCCGCGGGCAAGTCCGGTAATTTCTTTTCCTACGGCTCCGCCCCATACGTCATACGTCTGCCAAACCGGTGAGCCGGAACTAATCGTTCCGCCGGAGGAAACATACATACCTGAGGCAGAATCCTGAATTGCAAATTCTGTAACGGCAGAATTATCTTTCGGGTCAAGATACAGCGTGAAACTTTCCCATGTTACGTCGCCAAACGTCGGAGCGCCGGGAGTTTCGGCTAATGTTGTTGTATCAGCGCCCGCAAAACCGCTTTCTACCTCTGCGGTGGTTGCTGCTGTCACCCGATAAAAGTACTGCGTATTCAAATCAAGTGGTGTATCATTGTAGTTCACTACTCCGCCCGAACCTGCACTCGGGCCTAGCACTGCAATTCTATCTGTGTACGGTGCACCGATGGACGGAGCCGAACCTGCTTTCCGGTAAACATAGAAGTTATCTTCTGTCGTCGCATTATCAGTCCACGATGCTTGAATAAACGCAGTAGTAAGAAGTTCTGCCTGTAATGTTCCGATTTCTTTTTCGATGGCAAAATATTCTTCTTTCGTTTTTGCTTGTTCGAGATTCTGATTCAATTCAGCCAAACGTGCCTTAATTCGCGCTCCAACCGTATTCAATCCCGTTGTCAATGTTAAACCGGAAGGTGCGTTCGGTGCATCAACCGTTGTGAATGAAAGCGGTCCATTGCTCGAAATTGTCCGGCTTCCGAACGAACTATCCGAATTTTCTGCATAGACATTCCAATTATATGTCGTTGAAGGACTTCCGCTGAAGGTGTATTGTGTATCGGCAACGTTGTTCGCCACCAAGGTCATCGGCGGATTATCTGTTCCGATATATACATCGTATCGTGTCGCGCCGAACGCCGGATTCCATACCAAGTTTACAACCACCGGCTCTGATGCACCGGTTGGAGAAATAAGAGTGAAAGAACCCGGAGCCGGGAATGGAAATTCATCGGCGCCCATATCCGGTGTTGCCGTTCTCATTTCGTTATCAATATCCGACGTTATGCCACCAATGGTGATGCCTGCATTTCCTACCGGTGAGAAGATTCCGGGAGAATTATTTATATGCAGGTTGGAACCACTCGTATACAACGGGTCATTATTGATACTATTTGCATCTTGTGAAGAAGCAGTTCTCCAAGCCGCTAACGTTGTTTGGTCTGAGGTACCCCAGTACCCAAGCACTCCGTTTGTACCGCTCGCGAAATAATCATTATAATTAAATCCAAGGGTTCCCGTGGTATTGGAAACGTAGATTGCATAATGTTTTCCAGTTCCGCCGGTTCGCGCATTAACAACAATGTTGTTCTTCATCTCTATATTGCAAGCATCCCGCTTTGCAATTGCCGCTGTTGTTCCGGTGGCAACCCCTGTCCCCCCAATGAAGATAGAGTTGAAGTAGATGTTAATGGTATTACCTGAATACGGGAATACATCAATCCCGCGAAGCGTAGCGTCCGGCTTCGTTGTAGTCGCATCAAGACTGATGAAATTGTTTTCCACTGTCTGCGTAATCGTCGCACCGCTCGCACCGAAATAATACATCCCGGCAATGGTTGGCGATGTACCCGTAGAGGTCAAACCGTAAATCTGATTTTTGCTGACGAAGGTACCGTTCACATTATACATTGCGATACCATACACCGTTGTCCCGGACGCACCGGAAGTCTGATAAATGGAATTGTTGAGAATCGAAGTATTCACCATCCCGGCGGAGAGATACATCCCTGCGCTGGTTCCCGACGATGCTCCAAAATCAACGATGGAATTATTGCTGATTGTATTTCCAGTGTTCGGTGTAAGCGATGTGCCGCTTCCGAAGATTCCATAGACAGCACGAGTCGCTCCGCTTGTTATCATACAAGTGTCTATCCGGTTATTGTTGTTACCGGTTGCACCTGCGGTTGAGAAATGCACAACACCGTTTGACGTAGAAGTGGATACTCCTTTGAGTGTTGTTTTGGTAATAGTATTGTCCGACGAACCATTGATAAACTGAACGGCGGAACCTGACGTACTTGTATTGGAAATCATCAAAGAACTTCCGCCGACGTTCACACCATTAATGGTAAAGTAACTGACACCGTTAAACTTAAACAATTGCGTCGTAGAACTGCCGCTCACTGTTACCGCTACCGATGGATTCGGCATGAGGGTGACTGTGTTTATTGCCGAAGTTCCGGAAACAGCATTAATAGTAATCGGATATGTCTCGGACGGATACGCTGCATCAAGCAATAAGAAACGAACCGCGGCATCAATACCCCTGTCATTCAAATCTGCAATTGCCGCGGTAATGGTCGGATAGACACCTGCATTCGGCGACATCGGTTCACGTACGAAAAGTTCTCCTTCGTATGCTTTCCCGTTCTCCATCGGCACATAATATTCATGTTCGACTTCCTTCGTCACCGTTCTGTATTCTGCCGGACGATCTTTTGTTGCTTCATTGATGAGTTCTTCTTCGGTTACCGTAATTCTTCTTGTCTCTTTCTTGAATGTAATTTCTTTTCCGGCAATGGAATTAAACATAGTCAGACCGACTGTATAATCGCCGCTCATCGGACCAACGGTTGTTGCATTCGCCTGAGCGCCAAACCCTGTCTCGATCAAATTTGCATTACGCGCTTTTGCATCGAACACATACATTGCTCCTTGATCCAATCCTGTGACTACTACACCAGTCGCACCGCCAAACCCCGCGTACGTTCCCCACACCGGAGTCGTTGAAAGTGCGCCGGAGGTATTCACGTAGGCAGTATCATTAAATCGAAGTGCAAACTCTGTTGCCGCTGAGTTTGTAAGCGGAGTGAGGACTGCACGAATCGAATGACCGCTTGGTGTAAGAGCAGTCGCGCCCGGAGTTTGTGCAAGTGTTGTGCTGTCGTTCTCCGTGTAATTACTTTCACCCTGTGCATTGCGCGATGCGACACGATAGAAGTAATTTACATTTGGAGATAGTCCCCAATCCTGATAGTTAACCGTTCCTGTTCCTGCGTTCGCCGCTAACAAAGCAACGCTATCCGGTGAACCGGTACCGACTGTTGGCGCTGAACCCGCTTTTCGATAGACAATGAATCCTGTTTCACCACTACTTCCATCAGGAGCGTTATCTGTAAAACTCAGCATCATGCTGTCCATTTTCATATCGCTCAGAGTTAATCCTGTCGGGTCTGCCGGAGGAGTAACCGTAGTGAAACTGAATGGACCGTTGCTCGCTTTCAGACTGTCGCCAATAGCATTCCTCGCCCACACATCCCAATAATATGTTGTATTCTGAGTAAGCCCGGTATAAGCCGAGGTTATCCCTGAAACATTACCTTCATGCAACGTAACCGGCGTTACATTTTGGTCGAGATACACATTGTATGAAAGCGCACCCGTCGAACTCGCCCATGAAAGTGTTCCTGAGAGATTTTGCCCCGGACCGCTTGGCGAGGATAAAGTAAATGCCTGCGGAACCGGATAGGAGAATTCATCTGCACCCATATCCGGAGTACTTGCATGACGACCGTCTCCGTCGTAATCCAGTGTCACAGTGCCGATAGTTGTCCCTGCATTATGTACAGGCGAAACAACTGCAGTATTGATATGAAGATTTGTGTTACTTGTAAATTTCGGATCGGCTGAAATTGAATTTGCATCCTGACCGGTCGCCGTTTGCCAATCGCCAAGCGTTGTCTTATCGGCGCTTAAATACCCGAGGATACCTTGCGTACCGGAAGGATAGTAATCATTATAATTCACCGTTGAGAAGACCGTATTAGCGCCTGCATCATAAACTGTATATGACTTTGCACTAGCAGCGTTACTATTCACCAACGATGTGGCGAAAATATTATTTCGGACATCAATATTTGTAACTCCCGACGGAATATAGAGTACTGCAGAGAGTGTGCCGCTCGAATTTCCAGCAAACGTTCCATAGAGGTTCACACTATTGTAATAGATATTCAAACCACCGGTCGTTCCCTGAATACGGATACCAACAATAGCATCACCTGTTAACGTATTCCATCCATCACCCAATAAATCATAAATCATATTGTTTGCAATGGTAACACTGCTCGAAGCAGAACCTGTGTTGATGTCAATACCTTTTCCGCCATATCCGCCCGTACCTGTATACCGGAGACTATGAATATCGTTTCTTGAAATTGTACTGCTTACAAAACCGGTTCCGATGAGCATACCGGTTGGGTTTGTAATGGTTCCGATGAAATTGAAAATGGTGTTCTGAGAAATATCAGAACCCGTTGTTTGAGTAATATCCAAACCGTACTTGCCAATGTAATCGCTTGCCGTAGATGAACCGATAGAGTTCTGAGTTACCATCAACGCGTTATTCACACCCGTCGCCGATGCACGGGCATACATACCGTAGTATGCTTTCGTGATAGAATTGTTATTGACAGTGAGATTATCATTATCATCTCCTGTCCCCGAAGTTGAAATGGTTGTACCTCCAACAAAGATACCGAATGTAGAAGTTACTGTGTTTGAACCTGCGGCAATGTTACAATTCTTTATCGTAACGTTCGTTGAACCCGCACCTGTTCCAAGACTTGCAACCCAGATTGCCGCTGTATTGGTGGCGGTGCTTGTATTGGAAATCGTCAGACTTCTATCTGTTCCGTTAGGAGAAAGGGCTGTGTTCGAACCATCAAATATTATGTAATCCGCTCCATTGATTTTGAAAATAGAGGAATCAGATGAACCGCTTACCGTTATTGCAACGCCGGTATTCGGTTTGATAGTAACCGTATTCGTCGCGCTCGAACCGGAGTTTACATTGATGGTTATCGGGAATGTTTCCGACGGATAATTTGCATCAATCAAACTGAATGTGAGAGCGCCATTGAGTTCGTTGTTATTTAATGCAGTAACAGCCGCAGTGAGCGTTGCATAATCAGCACCCGTAGCACCAACGGTTTTTGTGCCGTTGATGGTTCCAAGTATTAAGTAACTGCTCGGCGTTGTCGGCGGAGTTGAAACGGCGGGTGGGTTTGTTGTAAATCCGCTTGCACCTGTGCTTGGTTGCGCTGCGACGTTTGGTGTACCAGCATTATCCTGAGCAACGATGTAGTAAGAAACTACATCCGCAGCGACGACACCTGCACCAAACGAGAAATCGTATGAGTTACCGCTTGTCCATGTACCTGTTGCTGAACTATAAGAACCGGAATTTATCTTCCAGTAAAGTACAGGCAATCCTGCACCGGATTGAGGAACACCGGATGCATCTGAAATAGTTGCTGTGATTGTCCGTCCGGAAGTTGAAGAAGTGTTGGTAAGCGGAGTGTATGTAATACTCGGAGCGCTTAAATCCAAACCTGTTCCGGCAAATTCATCGGCACCGACATCTGGTGCAGAAGCGTGACGAGCATCGGTATCATAATCATCTGCAACCGCGATTGGACCTGTTACGGGAGTTCCGCCGCTTTCCGTTTGCGTTGCCACCGTTGTTTGCATGTGCAAATCGTACGGTGTCGTAGCAACGTTTACAAACGGCGGGTTTTCAGAGAATGACGATTGGTCGCGTGTTGCCATTCTTGTTTTATATGCAGAGATTGTCTGGTCGGAATTCGTGCCATCATAGAAAATGAGATGGGAGGCATCGGGAGTACCGCCATAAAAATCGTTGTTGTTCGAACTGCTGTAGTAATTTGCCAGTGTGGTGGAACTACGACGATACGCAACCGTGAGACCGGTTCCACTGGGGGTTGAATTGTTCACAATGACGTTGTTCCGCATATCCAGCACGGCAGTTGTCGCAGTTGTACTTGCTGTATGATAAACGCCGGTAGTACCGAAATTTGTGCCCGATGATGTTGCAACTAAATACACAGAATTGTAATACAAACCAATGATCGAAGTTACAGTCGCACTGGTAATATTGAACGCACGAATAGCATCGGTGCTCGCACATGTCCCAGCTCTTAAATCAGAAATAAAATTATTATACACATAGACACTTGTTCCGGCACTAATCAACATTCCGGCAACGGTTCCCGTTGTTGTCCCTATCGAAGTTGAGGAAAGATTATAAATCTTATTCTTATAGATGTTCCCTGTTGTACCCGAACCCAAGCTAAGACCATTCACTGTTCCACCGCCGGTGAATCCATAAATCTGATTGCTATACACAGAACGCGTACCAGCAAATGTAAAGTGCATCCCATACATTGTGCCGCTCCCCCCCGTAATATTCGATATTGTATTATTGTAATAGTTTTGAGTATGACCGGACGCCGTTGTTGAACTAGAACCATAAAATGTTGAAGTTCCTGCCAATGTTATATTGGAAAATGTGTTCCCATAAACATTCTCACTACCGCTACCCGGAGAACCATTATTGTAATAACAATAGAACGTTCCTGACGCACTTGTTCGACTTATTGATCCGCTTGTTGAGTTTCCTGAAATTGTAACATCGGTGGTAGAATTGCTTGCGTATATCAGATAAACAGTACCAGTCGAGGAGATTGTCCCCGCGGCAAACGTATTGTTACTGAAATTTTCAGAGGTAACAAGATTACTATTGTAAATATACTGCGTAGCCGATGAAGCAGAAGTATTTGCAAGCGTAAACGCATTATTACTTCCAACAACAACTCCTCTCACCGTTGAGTAGAAAATTCCGTACAACGTTAAACCATGTGCGCTACCGCCGCCTCCCGCGTTATTAATTGTGTTATATGCAACCGATGGACTGCTGACATAAATGAAATACACCCCATATGTTGCGGTTGCACTTCCACCGCCAAAATTTTGAATCGTATTTCCCCCTCCGGCAAGAAACGCTGTCGGTTGGCTGCCAATGGTAAAAATACTATCATACATTGCCGTTGCACCTCTGCAAATTATTCCGGCATGAACATTCTGAATTGTATTTCCAGTGAGTGTTATATTCATATTTCTTCCGGCATCGCTCGTAACAATTACGCCCGTCGCAGAAGAAACAGATGTTGAACCGTTGCCGATGTAAATACCGGCAACCATTCCACTTGTTCCCTTCGTCATGGTAACGGTAGAATTTTTAATGGTAACATTCTGACAGCCATCCGTGCCGCTCGGCTTGTGTGTATAGTATCCATATTCTATCCCCTGATTCGAGGCACTCAAATCAATTCCATCGAATGTTACATAATCGCTTCCATCTAATCTAATAATACCATCCCCCAAAGCCCCCAATGAGGTTGTTGTATTTGAACCTGCATCCGTACGGGAGACAAGCGGATTTGCTCCGGTTCCGTCTTTCTGGAAGGTGATCGTATTCACCGCGGTACCGGTCGCAGTGAGCGTAATTTGTGAAGTGCTGCTTTCCGTATGCCCTGCCGCAACTAACACCACAATCGGTCCCGATGCAGTTCCTGCATTCAATGCAGTAACAAAACTTGCTATCGTCGGATAGCAGGGGCTAGGACTGCTCCCGATATAATATGTGCCGGAAAAATTCGTGCTTGCCGCGCCAGTTGTATAAGAATAATTCGCGCCGCCGTTGTTGTTGAGGTTCAACGTTGCGAGGTCGTGCGAACGTTGACCGTGAGTTCCTACATCTGTATTGATAGTGCCTGCAGACTTGTTGCTTGAATAGACATAGTAGGCATACGCAACCGAAGCTGTTCCGTCGCACGGAATAACCGCCGTGCCTGTCGTTCCGACAAATGTTGCCTGCACAAGCGTTGATGTCGTCCATCCATCTTTCGTGTAACGGACAAAAACATTTTCACCTGAAGACGGAGCGGAGGAAGTTGTAATCGTCACAACGACTGCTTCATTCGCGGCAGGCGACACGGGAAGTTGCGTCACGGAAGAAATTGTGACAGGATTGAAACTCGTTTGCAATACAGACATGTACGCGTTCGTAGCAGACACATCTTCCATGTTGAATGTGTAATAATAACCGCTCGTTGTCGTTGAAAGTGTTCCGGGCGAACCGCCGTTACCACTATTATACAACGCTCCGATATTTGAGCCTCCATCCGGTGCAATAACTGCATCGAACGAAACCGCAGGCGAACCTGCTGAGTATGGTCTCCAGACATCTCCGGGGAAACCACAACTCGCGGGAAACTCCCACGATACAGATGATGAACTTGTATTTGCCTGAAGGCGCGCTTGTCGGAGCGCACCTAAATCTACCAGAACTGTGCAATCGTACGGACTGCCTGCAAGATTATTCGTGCTGATGGCGCCCGGTTGTGCAAACAACGTTGCGCTTGCAACAACGATGAGAAGAAGTGATAAAATAATAGTAATGTGTTTCATAACGACTCCAAATGGATGTTAAATGGATTAAGGAAAAAAACTTTTTTGAGTTGTAATCGGAATTGGGATTATTTTTCAACAGAGAATGCATCCTGCGCGGCAGAATACAAGAACACTTCTTCCTTCGTTCTTTCC
>JACPVN010000355.1 GCA_016191715.1 Ignavibacteriota bacterium
ATCATCTCACAGTTCTATTCTTATTTTTCTGTATCCTCACACTTCCGCTCTTTTCCAAAGACGAGGGACAATGGATGCCAACACAAATCAACAAACTTCCCTGGAGTCAGTTGCAACAACTCGGACTTCAATTAACACCCGACCAAATTTATAATCCAAACGGACCCAGTCTTGAAGATGCAATCGTTCTGCTTGGCGGCGGAACTGGTTCCTTCGTTTCGTCCGAAGGATTAATTATCACCAACCATCACGTTGCAGTCGGCGCGGTACAATCCGTCAGTTCGGTCGAGACGGATTATTTGAAGGATGGATTTACTGCCGAAACACGGGACAAGGAAATTTCCATTCCTTCATACTCAGCACAAGTTGTGGTTGATATGCAAGATGTAACGAGCGAAATTATGACCGCTCTTAGCGATACGATGTCGTCTGAATCAAGAGCAAAAGCGATTCGTGCTAAATCTTCCGAGATAGAGAAAAAAGCAAAAGGCGAAAGCGACTACACTTACCGCGTGTTTGACTTTTTTTATGGCGTGCAATATTTCTTAATAAAGTATGAAGTATTAAAAGATATTCGCCTTGTGCTTGCTCCTCCGGTTTCCATCGGTACGTTTGGCGGCGATGATGATAACTGGATGTGGCCCCGTCATACCGGTGATTTTGCATTTATGCGTGCGTATGTTTCGCCAAGCGGAAAAGGGGTTGCGTATGCAAAAGAAAATGTTCCGTACAAACCACGTAAGTTCCTTCCGATGTCAACCGAGGGAGTTCAGGAAGGAACATTCTCCATGATTATGGGTTTCCCCGGACGAACGTTCCGCTATCGTACTTCTCCGGAAATCCAAATTCAGGTTGATGAAACTCTACCACTCGGTATTGATTTGGGGAAAACTCAAATTGATATTATCAATGAAGCACGAAAGAAAGACCACGCAGTTTCTATCAAATATCACAGCCGCGTTCAGGGAATTTCCAACGGATGGAAATATCGTGAAGGCGCTCTCCTCGGGATCAAATCTGCAAATGTCATCAGGCAACGACAGGAAGAAGAAACGAAGTTTAAATCATTTCTTTCAACACAACCGGAACTTCAGAAGAAGTATGGCAACATCATTTATGAAATTGACCAGGCATACAAAGAGCTTCGGACATTCAACAAAAAACAAATCGTTCTCGGACAAGGAATATATGTAGCAGATGGAATCCGGCTTGCCAGCGCATTTAAAGATTTTGCAAAGTCGTTTGAAAAAGATTCCGTCACAGGCGATATGAAGCCGACAGAATCTGCCATCAAAAATCTTCGAGATTCATACACGAGTACGCTTAAAAATTCCGATGTGAATGTTGATAAGACGTTGCTTGTTGCCATGCTCAAGAAAGCAACAGAGTTACCGGACGTGCAGAAGATTTCCGCAGTACAGAAAATTGTCGGTGAGAAAACCGGAGAGAAACTCGACAAAGCAATCCGGAATTTTGTTGATGATTTGTATGATGATTCACGCGTAACGACGGTTGAAGGTTGTGAGAAACTTATTACGAAAGATGCAGACGATATAAAAGATGATGCACTTGTAGAATTCGTTCTTGAACTTGATAAAGATTTTGCACCGTTACAGGAAATGACTCAGAAGTTCAATGCGAAAGCCGGAGCGTTGCGTACGAAATTGATGGAAGGATGGCTCAAATACAAGAACACAGAAATCTACCCCGATGCAAACCGAACGCTTCGGTTCACATACGGACAGGTGTTACCCTACGAAGCAAAAGATGCCGTCCGATACAACTATGTAACAACACTGACCGGTGTGATGCAAAAAGAAACCGGCGCAGACCCGTTTATTGTACCGGAAAAATTAAAAACTCTCCACGAGAAAAAAGCATTCGGCGAGTATGTTGACCCGAAGTTGAATGACGTTCCTGTTGCGTTCGTTGCCACGCTTGATATTACCGGCGGCAACAGCGGAAGCCCTGTGATGAACGGAAAAGGCGAACTCATCGGAGTTGCATTCGATGGAAACTGGGAAGGAATGGCAAACGATTATTTCTACCAACCTTCCGTCAACCGCACTATCTCCGTTGATTCGCGTTACGTGTTGTTCTACATAGACAAATATGCCAACGCACAGAATATATTGAATGAGATTAAGGGGAAAGTATCTCAGTAATTTTCTTAGTTGGAGTCCACCTGCGGGTGGACTCCAACTTGTTTAAACTGGGAAGGAGTTTCAATCCTGACCAAAGATGGTTGTGAGTAGAACTCGATCTTGGTAAACTCAATCTTCAAATGGCGAAAGACTTTATCATAAAAAGATGTTTTGTAAACTACGGCAAAAAAAATGTATGTTAACAATAATCTACACAATAGTAATGGATGGCGTTTATCTTACTAATGATGGAGTGATGAAGGCAGGGATGCTTTGTTACATTAGTTTAGGCGCAAACTTACTTCAGGAAAAGAAATATTATGGCAACTGAAATCAAAACTTGGCAGATAGTCGACGGCAAGCTCACCGCAGTTACTTCTTCTCTTACAGACGGCAAGCGCAAGGAAAAGGAAGATCTTGAACGTTGGATCAAAACCAACCCCGAGATTCTGGGTGAAGATATTACCCTCATCGGAGAACAAGTCGAAACGAAATCTGGACCTTTGGATTTTTTGGGCATCGACAACAAGGGAAACATAGTAATTGTTGAACTGAAACGAGATTCTCTGCCTCGGGAAGTCCTAGCTCAGGCAATTGATTACGCTTCCGATGTTGCCGATTGGGATATTGATAAGTTGAGCGAAATCTGTCAAGCCTTCACTGGACAAAGCCTCGCAGATTACCTTTCTCAGAAGTTCCCTGAGACTGGTGAGGAAGAACTCGTAATCAATCAGGCTCAAAGGCTTCTCTTGGTTGGTTTTTCTATCGAAGAATCATTGAACAGAATGCTCGAGTGGCTTTCTTCAAAGTACAGTATTGGAATCAATGCTATAATCCTTAACTATACAAAAACAGGAAAGGGCGATGAGCTCTTGTCCCGCACAGTGGCTATTCCCGAAGAAGTCGAACGGGCAAAGACAAATAGACAGCGGTTTGTTATTGATAAATCTAATGAACCCGGCACATACGATGAAAACAGTTTGCAGGAGAAATTAACTCAGTATCTCTCAAAAGACCTCCATTCGGCAAAACGTATTCGTGACTATATCCTACCAATTCTACTCACCCACGATATCATTAGCAGAGAGGAACTACGGAAGGAATTTGTCAAAATGGGCGGGGGAAACGAGAATCAAGCAGGTTACTTCCTTGCTCTAATTTTCTAGCCAACTTGGCTTGAGAAAAAGGGACTATCTTAGGCAAATCATCCATTATGAATTCCCAAATAACAAATGGGAGAAAGACAACTTCCGCATCCCGAAAGAATACCGTGAACTTGTCACTGCTGTGCTCAAGAGTCTCAAGAGGTAAACCTGCGCCTAACATGGCAAACAACGACATTCCCATTATCCCTCAAGTGTCATGGTCCAAACCATGTCACCTACATGATGATATCGGAGTGATTTATGTTCTACTGAACTCGTGAACAAACTTTTGAAATCCGATAATGTTTTTCTTAGATTGTTCATAACAACAAACCAACACAATGACCTACAACGTAATCAACATCAACCAAGAAATCCTTGGTGGAACTCCGGTATTTAACGGAACACGCGTCCCAATTCAGGCATTGTTCGATTATATCGAAGACGGTGAACTTTTGGATGAGTTTTTAGAGAATTTTCCCACAGTCACTCGTGAACAAGCTATTCAGGTATTAGAAATTGCAGGAAAACTTATCGCGTCGGAAAATGTTCTCCATGAACATTTTGCTTGATAAAAGAAGAATCCGTAAACTCCATAACGAATATCTGAAAATCAATTGAAATATTATGAGCACATAAGAAATCATACGAGAGATAGAACAGTTATCTCTGCAAAAAAGAATCTTCGTCATCGAACATACAATTCATACAATGAGGAAAAAGAAGAATGGAAAGAAATGGAAATAGCCGGACAGGAACTTGCCGATGAATACACGAACAATAAAGAATTAACAGTATTCACTAATCTGGATTTTGAAAACTTCTATGAAGCAAGGTGAAATCTGGCTTCTGAACCTTGACCCTACAATTGGAGCCGAGATTCAGAAAACAAGACCTGTAGTTTTCGTCAACGATAATTCTTTAGGGAAGTTACCACTGAAAGTTATTGTACCATTCCTGTAGTCTATTTGCTTTTTGTAATACAATGTATTACATTTGCCCTGCGTCTGGTTGAGTCGCTTAGCGTCTCAAAGAAGAGGATTTATCTTCTTCGCCAGTCGCTTTTTTTTGCCTATGCTACTTTGTTACATTGACGAATCAGGAACGCCTGAAATACCGGGAACATCAAGTCACTATGTTCTTGCGGGTATTGCTATTCCA
>JACPVN010000356.1 GCA_016191715.1 Ignavibacteriota bacterium
CCCAGCGATCGGCGTATTGTTCTTTCATCCGGTCCGATAACGATGGCGCTTGGCGATACACAGGAAGTTGTTATAGGGTTGATGGGCGCTATTGCAAACAGGGAAAAAGATTACATGGAAGCATATGGTCTTTTAAAGAAGATTGATGATGAAGCGCAAAACGCGTTCAATTTTAATTTCGATTTGCCGAAAAATGTGCCTGCACCAAGTGTGAACATTGTCGAGTTGGATGGTAAAATCATTCTCGAATGGGAATCCGACACAGCAAGAATCAGAGAGTGCGAAACGTATAACTCGAAAGGGTATCGTTTTGAAGGTTACACCATCTGGCAGTTCCCCAATGCCCGTGCAACGATTGATGTTGCCCGTCAACTTGCACCGTTCGATGTAACCGGACCGCGTTCACGCGTCCTTGAGATTGATAAGTTTAAGAATCGCCCGTTGGTAAACGGTCAGCCATATTATTATGCAATTCAAACAGTAGTTTTAAATCCCGACCCATCTGTGAAGAGTCGTTTGGAGTCAGCGCCGATTATTAAGACCGCTATTCCTCATAGTCCGAATCCGGGAACAGTCTATCCGTATGAATTGCAGGAACCGAAATCGTTAGCACAAAATGCTATCGGAAAAAATGATGCGACAGTGTTCGTCTCATACAACGACCCGACGAAAGCAGACGGACATACTTATAGTGTCTTGTTTCATTCTGCAGTAAATGAGACATGGGACTTTGTTGATAAAACCGAAAGCGATACTCTGGTGAAAGATGTTAGGTTTGTTTCCGGGACTTCATCATACAGGTCGGTGACAAGAGGATTTACAGTCACGGTCAATGTCCCGAAGGTTGGAATCAAAGGTGTCTATCTTGTTAAGTCAGACAATACGACGATGAGAGAACCGGTGTTTGCCACCCCCGATCCGAAAGGTGAATTTTATATCATTGGTCAAATTGTTGATGCTCGCGGTAACTCTACTATTGATACAATGGCGGGTGGTAATAGAAGCGATAGAGATATTGAATGGCGTTTTGGCGATTCGAGTTGGGCAGTGATGGCAATTGGTACTTCTTCGTTTTGGAAAAGGGTTCCATACCAAATGTGGCAGATTGGAAACGGTTCAACAATTCCTGACCGACAATTATATACGGTCATCGTTCCTCCTGAAAAAGATTCGGTTTGGAGAGCAACAAAACTATTATCACGCTCCTACAATAACAAGTCGCTCAAAACGTTTTACCCGATTGCTGTCTATGCCGATAGTAATCAATATTTTGATGGCAAATACATTGATAACATAGCCAGCAGACGAGATTCAAATAGATTGAAAGGTATTTTACTTGTAAATATTACAATCAGTAAAGATCCTGTTTGGGCAATTGGAAGAACATATTTAGCAGATTTGAATGACGACGGACAGATACCTCCTGCCGGCACAGTGATTCGATTTGAGAAGTATAAAGCAATTGTTGAAGGAGATGTGAAGGAGTTTACAACAACAAAAACGGAATATGAAAATCTCACTGCCGCGAAAACAGAGGTTGAAAGAATCAATGTGTTCCCGAATCCCTATTACGGAGTGAACAAACAAATGGCTTCCCGGCAGGCGCCGTTTGTGAAGTTCAATCATTTACCTGCGTATGCAAAAATAAGAATTTTTAATCTGGCCGGGCATCTTGTCCGAACGCTGGAAAAAATTTATGCATCAACTGAACCGACTCAATTTCTTACATGGGACTTGCAGAACGAGAACGGACTTCCGGTCGCGAGCGGTATCTATCTCGCCTATCTTGAACTGAAAGATGCAAACGGAAATGATTTAGGAACGAAAACATTAAAAATCATGATCATCCAGGAACAACAATATCTGGATAACTTTTAATTGCTATCATGAAAAAGCGTAAGGAACAAACCATGAACATACGTATGACAACAGTGTTACTCTTCACTTGCCTGTTAGTAATTTTCACTTCACACTCAGGCATTGCAGGCAGAGCAGATAAATCAGGGACAGCCGCGGCTCCGCAATTGTTAATTCCGGTCGGACCGAGGATGATAGCATTAGGTGGTACTTCAATTGCAACCATCAACGGTATAGAAGCATTGTATTGGAATCCTGCCGGGATAACAAAATCAAAGTTTGAATCGAATGCAACATTTTCCCACGTAAACTATCTTGCTGATATCGGCGTCGAGTATGTTGCTATCAGCAGTGCATTTGAAGGACTTGGAACATTAGGACTGAGCATTAAATCTCTTTCGTTCGGTGATATTGCCGTGACAACGGAAGAACAACCGGACGGTACCGGTGAATTAACCTCACCGACATTTTTTACACTCGGAGTAACCTACGCAAAACAACTCGCAGACAGAGTTTCTGTCGGATTGACGTTAAGTCACATAACGGAAAAAATTGAACGTGCAAGTGCGGCAGGCATTGCTTTCAATGTTGGAGTTCAATATTCCGGTGTTGGCGGTGTTGATGGATTGAATCTCGGAGTCGTTGTGAAAAATATCGGACCGCAAATGCAGTACGAAGGAACCGGTTTACTCCGCGAAGGTTCGGTCGAGGATTTAAATTATACCGGTTCATTGGTTCAGTTACAAGCCGCTTCGGCAGAACTTCCATCGGTTATGGAAATCGGTCTCGGATATAACAAATCCTTTGATGAAGTAAACTCGTTGAGTTTTTCCGGATTATTTCAGAATAATAATTTCTCTGATGATGAATATAAAATCGGTCTGGAATATTCTTACTCGGATTTGCTTTTTCTGCGCGGCGGTTACTCGCAGTCGGCAAAAACAACTGAGTTAGAAAGTATCTTTGGCGGAACATATGGAATCGGTTTCCATCAAAATTTGGGCGACGTTGATTTATCAATAGATTATGCATTTCGCTCGGCGGAATATTTTGGCGGCAACCATGTGTTCGGAGTTATTTTAGGTTTTTAAATCGAATTCAACTTACACTGTAATTACATTATTCAATTATTTTTTATTCATTATTATTTTAGAAAGGAAGACCTTTATGAGATTCGTTACAATCATTCTTGCGTTGTTACTGATGTCTTCATTACTTTTTGCCCAGAAGAAAATCATTGTTACTTCGGAAGGCGATGTTATTCCGGTAAAACAAGGACAAAAAGTTGAACGTGCTTTAATGGAACATGAAACACGGAAAACAAACGCAGCGTGTAGTAATCAATTTGTCGCCGGGTATAAAAAATCAGAATATCTCTGCAATAATAACTTTGTGGGATATCACCGGGATGTCTGGGGACAATGGTTCATTGCACCTTCATCAGGCACTATTGATTCATTTTATTTTTACATGGCAGACCAAAATAATTTAAAAGACTCGAGTGTAAAGGTTGCCATTTGGGAATCAAATATTTTCCCCGGAAGCGGACCGGGATTCGCACCATATAATCCGCCACGCCATGGTTGGGGATACTATCTTGCCAATCAGGCATTAGAAGAAGTTACGGATATTACCCCGTTTCGTGGTCGTCGTTTAGCAACTGATACAACATGGAAACCGACTAATCAGGAACCCGATGGCTCAGGTGGTACAGGTGTGCCTGATCCCGTTCCTTCGTTTGACCCGTTGGGTGAAGAACTTTGGGGATTTGGTGGTTTCCCGGTGAAAGGGAAAAGCGGAAGTAACGACGGCGTGTTGAACGTTGTTGATATGAATGCTTTGTTTTTCAGACCTGAAGTACAAAAAGGCGATCCGATTTTTGTCACCATTGAACATTTAGGCACTCATATCTCATCAGATAATGATTTCCCTGCAACATGGTGTATGACTCGTACAGGTTTACCGACACCAAACCGAAACTGGAAATTTTACAATCACCCTGCGGCAGGTAGTTCCGGCTGGCATGCTCGCTCGGAAGCAACTTGGGTTTGGTCATTTGTAATGTCGGTGACAGGAAATATCGCACCGGAATTTCTTGATTATACAAAGTTATCGCATACCTTGTCCACTTCTTCAAGAACAATCACTGCAAATATGCAGGATTGTAATCCGGGGAATCCCTCACAGACAGGAATCTCTTCCATTACTATGACGTATTGGGCGAACTATGACGCACCAACAACAGTCAATATGACTTCGCTAGGTGGCGATGTTTATCAAGCAACCTTACCGGGAGTAGCCCCCGGCGGATTTTTAAATTACTATATGACTGCAATTGACGTCTCATTCGATACTACGGTGACTGCTACACAACAATATAAAATAATCAAGTTAAGTGATGAACATTATTATGTTGATACCAATGCAGTATTTGATTATCAGGAAATCAGAGCAACGGGAACACAAATTTCTGACGGTGATTATTTTACTCAATCCTCTTCGGGCGCGGCAACTGATGACGGAACAGCCGGACCTATTGATATGGGCGCAGATTTTATTCTCCATGGTGATACTGTTCGTTATGCATGGATTGGTGTGAATGGCGGCGCGGCGTTTTCAAAAACCGCTGCTGAGACATTACATGTACAAGGTGCAGGCGGAAGTTATGCAGCAAGTTGGGTGTTCCCGGGAAAACCACCTCTCGTTCCGCAATCAACAGCAAATGAAATACCTGACAATCTTGTGTGTGTCTTTTATAATGATTTGATTGTCAATCCTAAGATCGTCCCGGATTATGAAGAAGCGCACGGGTGGATTTATTATCAAACGCTTGGTTCCAAATTTATTATACAGTGGGATTCAATCGGTAATTTAAACACAGCCGCTGATTCGACAATTCGATTCCAGTTAATCATGGATAATGCAGACAACACTGTAACGTTCAATTATTTGGATGTCGGAATAGGTGGATTGGAAGCAGACGGACTGGTTGGAATTCAATCAGACACAATCTCGAAATGGAGTTTTGTTGTGAAAGAAGGAAGTCCGGCAGAGTTGATTCCACGAAATAATCATTCTTATAAATTTATTCCGGCGTTATCTCCGGTTGCGGCGGCTGATGGATGGAATATGTTATCACTTCATGTAAACGTTTCTAACAATGCTAAAACTGTATTATTTACCAGTGCAAGTTCACCGGCTTTTCGATATCTGGCAGGATATGTTCGAGAAGATACACTTGAATCCGGTGTTGGTTATTGGATGAAATTTAATTACCCGCAAACCTTGTATTTACCAAAGGTTTCTGATATTACCGCCGCGACAATTCCGGTGAATGCATTATGGAACATGGTCGGTTCGATCTCAACTTCTGTTCCCGTATCAAACCTCGGATACACCCCGGATTCATTGTCGGTTGTTGGCTCTCAGTACTTTGGGTATAATGAAGGATATTTCCCGGCGACCGATATTAATCCCGGAAAAGGATATTGGTTTAAAGCAAAACAAGCGGGAAGTATTTTAATCAGCACTGCTTTAGCATCAGCAAAATCAGGCGCGAAAGTTAACCCGCTTGCGGCGTTGCATACTGTGAAGATTCGAGATTCACGAAAAGGTGAAACTTCATTATATGTTGGCTCGGCAAAAGATTTTACCGGTTCTGTAGAGATGTATGATATGCCACCTGTTCCTCCGGCAGGTTCATTCGATGCCCGTTTCGGTTCGAACAGAATGGTGGAAACACACTCGTCATCACTTAACAGCGCGGTAGAATATCCATTGCATATTCAATCGAATAACTATCCGCTTACCATCACATGGTCCATGAAGAACACTTCCGGTGTTCGGTATGAATTGGTTGATAAATCGAGCGGAAAGAGTAGCAATCTCATGATTGGAATGGGTTCAACGAAAATCGAAACCCCAAGCGAAGATTTGGTTATTCGTGTTACAACCTCAACTGTCGAATTACCACAGGTGTATGCGTTGGAACAGAACTATCCGAATCCGTTCAATCCGGCAACAACAATGAAATATTCGTTGCCGAAAGATTCCTATGTGAAACTCAGCGTCTATAACTTACTGGGCCAGGAAATAGCGACAGTGTTTGAAGGGGTGCAATCAGCAGGATTCTATAACTACACATGGAGTCCGAAGAACAGCACGGAAATTCAAACCGGTTCCGGAGTTTATTTCTATCGTCTCGATGCAACAAACGTGAACGATAGCAAGGAAACATTCAACCAGGTTCGCAAGATGATGTTCGTGAAGTAATTTACTTCCGGTCTTTGCTTCTTCAAGTGGCGGTGAGTAATTCACCGCCACTTTTTTTGTCTTCTTTTCAAAACTCACACTCAACGCATTGTTGTACTCTCCTTTTCTTTTTCTTACATTTTACCCCGCTTCTCGAAGAAAGAGAAGTTGAAGGATATTCTTCACACACACGAACAACGTTCTCATAAGTGCTTAATAGTATTTTCGCTTTGAATACAACATTCCCTAAAACCATTCTTTTTTATCATCTACTTATCTTTATTACAATTCTTTGGTTCAATACGTCCTCGAATGCCCGGACTACAATAATAGACGGGTCGCGGTTAGCTCTTGTCCAGGATACTTCGACGCGTGCGTTAATGAACATAAACAATATTTCGATGTGGGTGGATGATGATGGAATGATGGAAAAAAATTCGTTACGTCAATCTGCAGGAGTTACGTTCCCGCGAGGAACTTCTACGTTGGTGCATAATGGCGGGTTGCTGTGGGCTGGTCTTGTCCGTGATGGAAGAACTCCGGAGTTACGGGTTGGAGGTCAGGCGATAGTTTCCGGAACTATTCCGGGAAGAATTACATCGTCACATTTACCTGAGAACCGATTTGCGAATGCTGTTCGTGTGTTTCGTATCCGTCGTGATTGGAAAACAGGAGATTTGAAACAGGACGCGGCAGAGACCTTCGGGATTTCTGTGTATGATGTTACAGAACATGACATACTGGAATTACGGCGACGATACGCGACTGATTGGTATAATTGGCCCTGGCAAAAAGGAGCTCCATATTACGAACGGAATGGTATTCCCGGGTATCAACCCGATACAAGCGCCTTTTCTGATTCGACGGATGATGAACCGGGATTATTACAAGCAGACCAGGTTGTGTGGCTTGTGTGCAACGATTTAAATCAAACAACAACAAGAAATTTAGCCGGCTCTCAACCGATTGGAATCGAACAACAAATAACGTGCTGGGCTTATAAGTCCGATGGAGAACTTGGAAATGTTATTTTCCAGCAACATAAAATCATGTA
>JACPVN010000001.1 GCA_016191715.1 Ignavibacteriota bacterium
AATTGAGGTGAGGATATTATTAAAATCATGTGCAATACCTCCTGCAAGATTTCCGATGCTGTCAATCTTTTGTGCCTGAAAAATTTTTTCTTCCAGCATTTTCTTCTCCGTAATATCGCGAAGCACCATACGCACGAGCAACGGTTTCCCTTCTCCGTCAAGGACAAGCGATGTATTCAAACTGACATCAAACAACGAGCCGTCCTTTCGCTGAACCTGCTCTTCGACACTGCGGAGACTTTCCCCGTTAAACATGCTGTCGAGATTCTTCCGCACTTTTTCGTGGGACGTCTGCGGATACAGTACCGTCAGATGCTTCCCGATAATTTCTTCTTTTGAATAACCAAAGATATGACTTTCAGTCAGGTTGCAACTCACGACAATTCCTCTTCTATCAACACTGTGGTACATGTCGGGTGATTGTTCATACAAATCCGCGTACAGTCGTTCCGATTGTTTCACCTGCTCAAACAGCGAAGCATTCTGCAACGCTACGCTGATTTGATTTCCGAATGCCTGAATCAGTGACATTTTTTTTGGTGTAAATTTACTCTCGCCTCGATTTGCAATAATCAACACTCCCGCAAACACTCCCTTACGTTCAAGGGGAATTGAGATAAGCTGTTCGATATTCTCTTCCCGGAATTCCGGAGTTGTGCTTGTTGTTATCCTTGGATCGCTTGCCTGATAAATGCCCGGCTTCCGTATCCACGGAAATTGCTCCTCACTTGTAATTTTCTCCGGAGAAAAACAACTTGCTGTCGTTCCGTATTGATGATGAAGAACAAGCCGTTGGTGTTCCATCAAATAAATCCACCCATACTCTGCGCGCATCAGTTCCATCACTTTCACGAGCGCGCTTTGGAGAACATAATTCAACTCGACTGAGTGACTGACAGCTTCTGTGATGTTATTTAATTCCAACAATTCCCGCCGTTGTTCTTCTAACTGTCGTCCATACTTCAATGAAAAATAAACACTAAGAAATCCCATGATTCCGACCGTAATGATGCTGACAAAATCGAGCCATCGAATTTCTTCGCCGGCAAGAAAATGCGCCGCCGCAATAGTCACCATTGCAACCACAACTGAAGTTGAAGTGACAATCTGAGATTGCTCAACAAGACCGAGCGTCTTGTAAAAGTTTTTTATTCTGAAAAGGAGTTTGTTCATTGCGGGAAAAATGTAAGAAGAAAGTGAGCGATAGACAAACAACGCTCGCTCGGTCTGTGAGTATTCAGTATTTGAGTTGTCAGTACAAAAATAAATCCCGTCTCGAATTAACTGGACGGGATTCATAGTCAACTACTTTACACTCAACTACTCAGTACTGAAATACTTTGTACTCAGTTACTATTTCAGCAAGATCATCCGCTTCACCTCAGTAAAAACCTGTCCTGAGCCTGACGAAGGATTTCCAGCCTGCATCCGATACATGTACAATCCTGTCGGGAAGTTAGAAGCATCCCACTGCAACTTGTAGCTTCCTGCTGTCATTCGCTCTTTCACAAGTGTCGCCACTTCCTGACCATGAACATTGTACACTGTCAGCACAACGAGTTCTTCCTTCGGGATGTCTATTCGAATAGTCGTTGTAGGATTGAACGGATTAGGATAGTTTTGATTCATTTTGTAGTGCAATGGAATCTCTTGTCCATCATCCTGAATATCGTTAATCACTACTTGTAGCGTTTTACCGGCTATTGAGGTTTCATTTATGAAAAGGTCTTTAAGTTCTATAGTGACATTTGTTGTTTCTACTTTTCCTATTAATTCGATTGGCAGAGATAAAGTATCGCTTCCATCAACGAATGTACCTGCAATCGCAAATCTAATAATGCCTTCCGTAGTGTCCACATATAAACTGACTAAACCATCCGAACTAACGCTATCAAAATTATTGAAACGTAGAGCGCTCGGCGGTGAAATACTAAATATCCCTTGGATAGATTTAATATTTCTTCGACTGTAAAGATTCACTTTGACAACAACAGGATTTATTTGCCATTCAGTGAAATCAGAAACTAAATCTACACTGCCTTCGGCATGTAATCTCCCATTGCTTGTATCAACAGGTAACGAGTCAGGTTGCGTTCTAATAAAAAAAGCATCTAATGCCGAAATCGTCCCATCTCTCGTTACATCCGCGTTATTAAACTTTCTACAGTTTAATGAGTCAAGACCCACGACACTATTTAATACTGTTCGTACGTCTGATGTATCAAGCACCCTATCTAAATTCGCATCCCCATATCTTGAAACTAATTGAACTCCTCCATGAACAAAAGCTATTGAATCAGAAGTAGTATCAAAGATAGCCGATACAATTTTAATGGGAACAAAAGGAAAATCACATGATGTTTCTCTTACAATAAATCGTAAATTGAAAAGTGTACCACTACTTGAGATACTATCGCTCCCAGCCATAGCTAATATTATGGTATCATTCCTTTCATTGAAAGCATACTTCCAATCTTTCATTAGAGTGGAATCCATTTTTATGCCTAATGTATCGAGATTCGTTCCATATCCTGAAAATCTCAACTCAGCAGAATTATAAGCTTTCCCATCGGGTATATTAGCCGAAACTGGAACTGACACAGTATCTCCAAATCTTCCTACAATAGAATCCACCAATAAATGAGTTACAGGTTTTCTAACATTTCCTTTCACTGTAAAAGAAAAATCAAACATCCCACATGGAAAATCGCACAAAAAAATGCTGTCAGGGCAAACATATAAAGACAGATTAACAGAATAATTCCCGCTGTGCAGCTTTCCTATTGGTACACGTTGCCACCAATTTGTAATGATGGGTAAAATGCCAGTGTAAATAAATTTCGTTATTCTTATGGTTGTATCTCTCTGCTCTACAAACTCATAAGTGTTGACGATATTGCTATTAACAATACCTTGAATGTCAACAAATATCTCATCGCTATCATCCGGAGTAGGAGGAAAGACACTGATTGAAGCAATGCACTGGGGGAATACCCGAAAAGGTATTCCCCACAGTAACACAAGAAATAACAAGAAGCGTTTCATAGAGTTTTCATTATTGTAACACTATCATCTTCCTCGTTTCAACGTAAGATGTACTTCCATCCGATGGCGTTGCTATCATCTTGTATAAATACAATCCACTGACAATCCCGCTTTGCGGGACATCCCAAGTAACTTGATACGTTCCACTGGAGAAATGCTCGCTGACTAATGTTACAACTTCACGTCCGAGAACATCAGTAACCACAATGTTCACATCACTTGATGCAGGTACGGAGAACTTGATCGTTGTAACCGGATTGAATGGATTCGGATAATTTTGATGTAACATAAATTGTTCAGGAACATTTTCACCGAGGCGGTCAACTCCCAGAACATTGATTTCGACACTTGCTACATTTTCCATTGGAGTTTCTTCATTCCATCTGAACTTATCCAATGTAATCGTAGTGCGATTGATTTTATCTTTTACATCGAACACCAACGTTCCAATCAATCCATCTTGCTCTATCGGCTGAGCTCCCGCTGCTACAAAATAAATCTTCCCGTTTTCATTGGTAACCTCTTTGATAAAACCACCTACTCCTTCTGACCAGTTAATTCCCGAAAATGTCAAGTGATTTCGATTGTAGCTTGCAACGCCTTCAATGGATATAATATTGTTACAATTATTTCCATAAAAGGGAACTTCAACAGATTGTCTCGTCGGCACAGTTGCACCCGTCATGCTGATATTTCCCGAACCTGCTATACACACATGAGGCAATGAGGAAATTATCTCAGCAACGTATTGCAAAATTACAGCCGCATCGCATGCTGTTATTTCACTATCATTGGACGCATCAGCATTCAACTTCTGTAACGTATCAAGTGGGATTTTATTCGCTTTATATTTCAAAACAAGTGCCGCATCGTATGCCTGTACTCTTCCGTTTCTATCTACATCACCAAACTTTCTCTTAAAAATTGTGAACGTATTATCACTCACATCGTTTGGCAATCCGTCTGAGGCATCACTGACACGAACCAAGCAGGTGCTGGAGGTGTCGTCAGGAATTACCCATGGGTAAGCCCCGCTGCCTGCCGGTGTACTTCCGACAATAGGTTTCCAACTACCACCATTGACAGTAGAATATTCAAGTTTTACATTGGCTATATTCTGACTTGTCCAAGTTATATTATATGTCGAATCCACAATCCAAACCTTACCACCGTTCGGTGAAAACAGGTGAACTTGCTCTGTATATATTGTAAATGTCCCGTCGCTCTCATCACTCGGATCCCCATCTGATGCATCACTTATTTTTACTTTACATTGTGTTGATGGTGAATCCGGTACTGTCCATGCATACGTTCCAAGGATTGCTAATGTATCCGCAATAAAATTCCAAGTAGTCCCATTGTTCGTCGTATATTCAAGTCTCACAGTATCAATGTTTTCGCTTGTCCACTGTATGTTGTAAATAGAACGAACAAGCATTCCTTCACCACCATTTGGTAAAACAAGATTAATAACTTCTGGCTCAATACACACTTCACCATTCGTTACACTTACAGGATTTTCACCCGTGTTAAACACTACTGAATCAATTGTTACTGGAATACAATCACTCACGTTTAATGGAATATGAAATTTTAAATGAAACAGAATTCCGGAACTCACGATATCTTCCGAACCGGCAGAAGCAGTGATGAGTAAACTGGGTGTTGAATTTGCAAAGAATGTCCATCCAGCACTGCCAAACAATGTTCCTACCGTGTCAATTCCAAGGAATTCCAATGAACCTTGGAATCCACCAAAACGAATTTCGGCAGAACTGATTGATACATTTTGAGGAAGTTCAATTCTTACAGGTACCATAGTGTCAATATTACTGGGAATTAATATTGAATCAACTAATACAATGAATGTTTCTACTGGGCAGGTAACCGTAAATTGACCATTCTGCCCTCCAACGGTTAACGGTATTGCGTCTATATCTGTAGCGGCTAAGTTGCTTAAGGTCAGCGGAGAAACGCTGTTGGATTGAGCATTAGTCTTTACTATAAAAGTTAAATTGAGGGCAGTTCCTGAACCTGTGAGCGAATCAGTATTGCCACTTAAATCTACTGCACCAATATTGATACATCCATTAAAAGAGTTGTCGTTGATTGTCCAATCCGAAGGAACAATCGGTCCTCTAGTTAGGCTTTGATAAGAGAGGATTGTAGTATCATAACACACCGTTGCATCAAAGGAACCAACAGCATTACCACTCGGATCTATGGTAAGTGGTACCTGAATGATATCACCCATACATCCTTGAAGTTCAGATGGAACAACAAATGATACGGGCGAAGTCGCTATACTAACCGCCATATTGTTTGTTTTCAAATTCATTCCATCTTGCAGAGCTAACGTTGTTGGTGTATAACTTCCATTAACATCGCCTAACAATATCCCAAGAAAACTTTGGTTCATTGTGTCTTTGTCTAACGGTGAGTAATAACGACTCTTCGGAGTGGTGCACCAATTGGTGGACGTGAGAACAAAAGATGAATCAACAAATCTCCAATCGTCAACACCAAATTTTCTAAAATAGCCGCAAAGCCCTATAGCGCGTTTCAAGATTGCAAGTGCATCACCAGAAGTTATCTGGCAATCTCCATTAACCTCTGCGGCAATTTTTTGATATGGAGTAAGTGTAACCGGACCGCCAGTTCTACCTTTGAATGCCAACAAGGCATCACCCGCTGTGATGACGCCCCCTGGACAATCGTAAATCTTTCTTGGTGTTAATGTATCAGTACCCCCTATTTGCGCTTCATCAAATTCAAAATATCCAGTACCATTCGATATTCGTATATCTGAGTACTCAGGATTGACACCTGAGAGATTTATTGTATCACCTCCAAGCGGATTGTTGTTACTGTAGTATCGAAGATGTCCTGATACTTTCACATACGGAACTACCGTCATTTCACCATTCGTACCACAAGTTGGAAGAGGAATTGCATCAATATCTGTAACAGCCAAGTTGCTAAGTTCTAACGGGATGTTTGTATTAGCTGGTGCGTCTGGACTTACAGTAAAGTTTAGGTAAATAGCAGTCCCTGATCCGGTCAAAGGATCTGTTGCACCGTTCAGATCAACTGCGCCTATGTTTACACATCCAACGGTAGGATTCGTGTTTATTGTCCAATCATTTGGCACTATCGGTCCACGAGTAGAATCTCGATACGTTAGGATAGAGGAATTATAACACACGGTTACATCAAATGAACCGACAGAATAAATATTTGGATTAATATTTACAGGGATTTGTATAATTGTACCCGGTGCCCCTTGTAAGTTAGTAGGAATAGTAAATGAGACAGAGTTACCACATGAGGCTCTAATTGTAAAAATATTATCGCTCACATCATTTGGCGTTCCATCCGCTGAATCAGAAACTCGTACCTTACATTGTGTCGAGGGTGTATTGGGAACTGTCCAAGGATATGTCCCTGAACTTGCAAGTGTACTGTTTGTAATCAAATCCCAATTTGTTCCATTGTTAGTTGAATATTCTAATCTCACAGTTGTAATATTACTACTCGTCCAACTGACATTTTGACTCGCTCCAACATCCCATGTCTCACTACCATTCGGAGAGATTAATTCAATTGTTTGCTGTGGCTCCGATATTTGAGGTCTGAAAAGTGTATCCGTCAAAAATCCACTCTCAACTTTGTTGTTAGCTTGTAGAAATAAGCCAACAACATTTTGACCCGCTGAAGAATATATTTTAGTTGTAGATGATGAAGATACTACAAAACCCATATCAGTTGTTTGCCAGGATACTTTACTATTTTGAGCAAAACTTTGTATAGAGGCTAGTATCAAGATTGCGAAAATAATTAGCTGTTTCATATTACTTCTCCTCTACTTTCATAGTTGCCGTTTCGGGTAGTTTAATTTTATTCCAGTCAATCCCGCTGGTTTCGGATTTTCCGAATTCTTTTGGATGTAAATACTTGCCTTTGTTCTCTGCTTCTTTTTCAACTTCAGAAATTATTCTATTAGCATTTGCATAAGCATCTTTGCGTACGCCAGTAATCTGCCAACTCACTCTCATCCCATTTTTCCCGCCAGCAATTTTGAAATGATTGTTATTTATCTCTTCAGCAATAAATATTTGTGCATACGAACCAAGACATGTAAGTTGATAACGAAAATCTTTATTGAGGGCATCAAAGTATTTTGGTAATTCAACCCATTGTTCTCCGTTTCCATCGAGTTCGACAACACCGTCATAAATGTTTTTCATATCTGGACTCTCTACAAAAGAATGGTAAAGATATTTGTTTTCAGGATCAAGCGGATGATCAATTTTGAACGATCCACCTCCCTTGGACAAATTGCCAGTAACCGATACTCGGCCATAAAAATAACCAGCATAGCCAGTAGTATTGCTGTTATTATTAGAACCATAAACCCCTTGACCTGACGTGGTGGTACCGTAGATACCTGGTCCGCTGCTATTTAATCCAATCACTCCACCATATGATGAAGAAGTTGTACGTCCATAAACACCAGAATTATTACTGCTAGATCCTTCAATTGCTGAGTATGAAGATGAAGTAGACGTACCGAATATTCCAACTGCAGTAGATCCACCCTGACCATAAATACCATAGCCAGTTGTTGATTTCCCCCAAACCCCATATGCAGATGTTCCAGTATTTGCTTCACCTATTACGCCATATCCATTGTTCGCCGTTGATACTCCAAATACACCCCCATACGTGCCACTTGCAGAAGAACTACCATATACTCCTGAACTCGTAGTACTAATTCCTGCTATCGGAGATGTATAACTTGCAATCAAATTTCCAGCATGTATTGCCGCAGCTTTTCCTGTTCCATCTATCCAAAAATTTGCACTAGACTGTGCGCTTGAATTCTGATTATTAATATAACTTCCTCCACCACCAGCAGTCCCAGGCTCCCATCGTGATTGAGCATTATTCCATTTTAACACCTGACCATCTGACGGTGCAGTTGATGCTACTGTTCCATTTTGGATTTTTCCAACAGTGAGGTTATTGTATGCTCCAGTTACATCTCCACTGAAACCTTGGCCTTCGTTTATAAACCTCGAATCATATACACTACCATCTTGATATGAACTTGAAAGTGAAAGCGTACCACTTGTAGTGATAGGATTATTTGGATTTGCACTTAATCCCGTGCCAGCAGTTATTGAGGTAACGGTACCGCTACCTCCACCGCTTGGTGCTTGTTGCCATGTTCCTACACCACTTGCATCTGAAGTTAATACATAACCATTTGTGGGACTAGTTGTAAGCTTAAAGCCCGTCGTTTGTAATTGCCCCAGTACGTTTACTTTTCCTTCAAATTTGCCTGCAAGACCACTGATGCTTGAGGCCCAAAGTCCGTTGCCTGTGGTACTGTGTGCATACAAGGCAGTGCCTTCATTTGATTCTGCTTCAACCCCATATGTATTACCTTTAAATAACCCACCCGTAATAAGATTTTCTGTGACTACCTCCACGCCAGTGGATAATAGGCAAGAAGCGGTTGATCCTATTCCTGGAATTAAGTTAATAAGACAACCTGCACCTCCTGAGATTAGGCTCATGAAAGCATCTGGTTGTTGTAAAACCTGCAGTTGTTTTGTAGATAGCGTTTGGTAAACACTGGGACTTGATACTAAAGTTATACCTCTATTAGTATTTAATGGATACAAAGTGTTTGGTTCTTGATTAGTTGAAGCCCCAATTCCATTTACATAAAGTGCAGAATCAGCATTTGCAGCGCGAGGTGGCTTAAAATCCGGAGCCACATCCTCGGTTTTAATAGAAAAATTTTGAATTTTGTCACTTGTAATTGCATCAGGTGCTATTTTTTCCCTCGTGATCTTTGCATCGGCTATTTTACTTGTTGTTATCGCTCCGTTCTCAATCTTGTTTTCTGAAATAGCATTATCGGAAATTTTGTTTTTCGTAACTTGATTATCTCCTATTTTGTCTTCGGTTACGGCACCGTTAGCAATCTTTGCATTAGTTACATTTCTATCCCTAATCTTAGATTGTGTAATCGCAGAATCAAATATATCAACTGATTGAATCCCATAATCTTGAATTTTTTCAGAAGTAATTGAACCATCCGCAATTGGATACGTTACGGAAGAATGTATCTTATTTTGGGTAATTGCTCCATCCTGAATTTTACTATTTGTAACCGATGAACTTGCTAATTTGGTACTATCAATACTTCCCGGGGTAACCACGGTCGGTGGTGCATGTAACACAGTATCAGCAATCGTTGCCTTCGATGCATTTAAGCTATACCCAACCGATGTCAGTGGCATTCTTTGGGTCATTTCTGATTCACTTGCTAACTGTATGCTTAACCAATATGGTTTCTCAAAATTAACTGAACTACCAAATGCTGTTTGAGACCCCAACATTGTGTAAAATAATCCTCGCTTTACTTCAAGATTTTTCGTTTCCGACCAAATAGCTGTACCGCCTGTTTCACTTTCATAAAGTCGAAAAGTAAAACTATAAGTACCATCAGATTTTGGTGTCCCGAGATTATCAGTGAGCACACCCTGATAAGAAATCGTTCTCGGTATTTGTGCATCGGAACGAAATGTCAAAACACTGAGCAATATCAGTATTGTGATAAAGATTGATTTGTACGACATAACATGTCCTTTATATAATGAATGTTGAAAAGTTGAATTAAAGTAAACTCATAGTTAAAACGATGTATTATCACGTTCAATTAAATTCCCGGACGTTGATACACCTAGTGGTATGGATTTCAATAGATTGTCAGAAACAAGCATCGGTACATTAGAAGAATATGAAATTGCTTTAGTCCCTTTCAGAAAGCTATTTCCCGAAATCTTCACGATTGCATAAATGCCCGGAAAATTATTGAAAATGTTTATTGCTTGAGGATCATTCGTTTGCAATATAAAAGTATTGTCAGCTATCAATAAATTTTTATAACTACTATTGCTGCAATCAATTGAGAGTATCTCATTCTCTCCTGCTTTCTTATTATCAAAAACATTTCCGGAAATGACAATAAGCCCAGAGGTATATTGCCCTGTTTCAACCTTACTCTGACGACAAATATTGTTTGAAAAAATTGCATCCTGCGGTATGGTTACCTTAGTGCCCGTCATGAAATTATTTTGACAACGACTTATGCCCTGTGATGAATAAATATCATAACCGCCGATAGTGCTATTAGTAATCGAGCTATTCTGAATTGAAGAGACACGGAGTAACGTACTATTATCTATCTGTGAATTGACGATATCACCGATACTATATTGAGTCGAAGTTGAAATGTTATTGAGTTGAGAACTATAGATATCGGCTTCGTGTGGCAAGCGGATTGTTCCTTCAAAAATACAATTATGAAATTCTATCCAGTTACCGTCTAACAACACATCCTTAAAATGAGCCCCGCTGATAATAGTATAGTTGCCAAAATAGACTGTTTGCGTACCGGTACCCGTAAATCCACCCCCTTGTATTGCGAGTCGTTCTTTCGATTGTAACCGTGTATAATCAGAAGTAATGGAAATTTTTTCTTTTAAGTTGACATATCTATTACTATTGATTGTCACAGTCTGGTAATTGGTATTATCCATGACTATGACCTGTTCAGAAATAGACGGAGAAACATTCCGTGCATAATCGGTAGTATCGGAATAGGGCGCTTTGAAGTTTGCAGTTACGTCAGTCCGTAGTATCGTCCCATTAAATATTTTTTCTGTTGTCACCGCATCACTTGCAAGTTTTAAATTTGTGATCGCTCCATCGTTAATAACAAATGGTGGTACTTTTCTTACAGTGTCGGCTATGTCTGCATCAGGTGCTTTGAAGGTTGATACAACATCAGCACGCTGAATTGTCCCATTCAAAATTTTTTCAGTGGTGACAGCATCAGATGCAAGTTTGGAATTTGTAATTGCTCCATCGTTGATAACTAAAGGTGGTACTTTTCTCACTGTGTCGGCTATGTCTGCATCAGGTGCTTTAAAATTCGGTGCAACATCAACGCGTTGAATCGTCCCATCTTGAATCTTCGCTGATGTAATCGTACCATCAGGAATAAATACTGGCGGTGCTTTCCTTACTGTATCTGCAATGTCAGCATCAGGTGCTTTGAAATTCACACTAACATCACTGCGATCTATACTCCCGTCAACGATTTTTTCAGATGAAACACTGTTATTGGGAATCATTCCTGCAACTCTTGCACTGTCTGCAAAATACGTAGGCGGAAGATTCGCAACATAACGTGCCGTATCAGCCTTCAGCGAATTCATGCTATACCCAACAGAAGTCAACGGCATTCGCTGTGGCATCTCTGGTTCCCCTGCTACTTGTATGCTCAACCAATACGGTTTCTCAAAATTAACTGAACTGCCAAATGCTGTTTGCGAACCTAACATTGTATAAAATAAACCTCGCTTTACTTCAAGATTTTTCGTTTCTGTCCAAATAGCTGTACCGCCGGTTTCACTTTCATAAAGTCGAAAAGTAAAACTATAGGAACTATCAGATTTTGGTGTTCCCAGATTGTCAGTAAGTACACCTTGGTACGAAATAACCCTTGGTATCTGTGCTAATGAATAAAAAGAACAAAATACAACTAAGATGATAGTAAGAAGTAGTATGTTTTTCATAACTTTATCCTTTGTAAATAAATGAATTCTCTACATAAACTTATTGCAACGTTTTATACTCTTTCCAGAAAAAACAACACATTTTTTTTTCTATGAAGGTCGGGATGTTATCCTGACCTATGTCCTTTACATTTCCTCCCCTTCCCGCAAGTTCATTACCAAATGCATCTAAACCTTTCCGGTAAAGTATTCCCCAAAAATCAACCTTATCTGCCTGCTCTATGAGTCGTAGACCGCAGGCAGGCGGGAAGTTCCTCGTCATCCATTCTACGAACCGTAGGTGCCAACGAACCATCAACCATTCTACGAAACGTAGTTTAACAATTGGCAATTGACCATTCACAATTGACAATTCTCAATTCCCCACTCTACGAAACTGTCCGAGAACCCCAACCGCTCGGTTCAGCGTCCTCGCTGAACCATCAAAACTATTCGCATTCATCACCAAGCGCGGACGCTTGGTGGAGCACCGATAGTTCTCGGACAGTTTCTACTACTTCTCAACTACTCACCTACTCAATTACTCAATTACTTCACACTCCAAGACTCCATCACTCCACCAATCCTTTTCTCCCCCGCCCCCATGCCCTCCACACCCCCTCTCCTATAAAAAGGGCTTGTCTGTCCTAAAGGAGAGGGGGCATGAAGCAAACATCACGCCGTCGGTGGTGGTGTCGGTTCCTCCGGCAAATGCCTCGTCCCCAAATCCTTAATCACTCTCGTCGCAATGTATGTGTTATAAAAATCTGGTTCCGGTTCCTGCATCTGCAACATCAACCCGTCTAACGATTCCAACGACTCGCGCAACACGGCAATCTGCGATGTCAAACTTGTCCGCATACCCGAACGCAATCCCGTCGCCGCCTGTTGTCCGCCAATCAGTTTCTCGTATGCGCTCGTCTGTGCATCCAGCGCATCCAACGTATCCTGCTTCACGCCGTAACTCACAAGTTGGTCAACAAACTCCTGAACCTCCTTCTTCATACCATGCACGTACGCGCCCAACTCCGTATCACGCATCCGCACAAACTTCGTCTCACTGACATCATACTTCACCTTCAACTCCTCCTTATTATTCTTCCGCGCATACGAAAACACCGCGCCCGTAACAATGAGAATCCGTTTAATCAACTCATTCTCCGCCGCCTGCTTCCCCGATGCTACCCCATCGGTCGCACTATCCATTGTCGCGTCGCTTGCCTTCGCCTGCACCGCACCCGTCCGTACCTCCTCCACCGTTTCACCGATAGCGGGGATACTTCCCGTTTTATCCGTGTTGTTATCCATTAACTCCACAACACCGTCGCACATTGTTAAAAAATTTTCCTCATGCTTTTCCATGATGAACTCCTAAAAATAGTTATGAAAAAATAATTGATTAAGAACTTAAAAATTATACAATCTTTACTCGATACTAAATACTCTAATACTCCATTACTCCATTACTCTAATACTCCATCTCTCCAATACTCCAACACTCCATCACTCCAAAATCTCCCTTGCTCTCCACTCCCCCTCACCCCCGCATTTTTCCTTAATTTCCATCTTTTCAACTCAAATTCATCATTGTTTCCAGCCAGCCCGTCATCGTCTCCGACCCGCTCGCCATTGTTTACATCCATCTGCCATTGTGTCATACTGGTTTATTAATGTTTGCTCTCAGTCCGTCAGTGCTTAAACTTAACCCAACAATGTTTCCTCTCGATTCTGCAATGCTTGAAAATCGTTCGCTATTGTTTGATGCAACTACTCATTGTTTTCCTCAAATTCACCATTGTTCAATTCTAATTCCGCATTGTTTCTTCCTAACCATACAATGTTAGAATCATCTTCACTGTTGCTTCAAAAAGATTCATCAATGTTTCACATCAGGTAACCATTGTTTTCTTTCATTGCATCTCTGTTCCTTCGACCATTCACTATTGACCGTTGACCATTGACAATTCCCTACTCACCACTAACCAATCCTATCGCCTATGTCCTGATACCCGCAACCCCTGCAACACCATTGACAATTGACCGTTCTCCATTAACAATTGACTATTGACCGTTCACAATTCACTATTGACAATTCACTATTGACAATTCTCTGTTCACTACTCACGACTCACTAATCACTAATAACTTGAAACTGAAAACCGACAACCACGAACCGCCAACCGTCAACGAAAACAAAAAACCTCTACCATCCTGCTGACACACAGGACAATAGAGGTTACAAACAAAAACAAAAAAACCGACGTCCGAAACTCTATTGTCTCGTTGTCGGGTAAGGTAAATGATATTGCGAATTACCTAACCAGGCAAAAATACATAAATCACCATCCACGAACATTTCCCTTCATGTTCGCGAGAATATATTTTCAAAGAACGAAGCTGGTTAAGGATTCTTTTTTTGATTGACCAAGTTTAATCAATTTCCTATTCAATGTCAAGCCTTTTCTGAAATATTTTTTATTTATTTTTTGACATAGTAAAACCTATGAATGAACATTTAGAGAATACTTCCGTATATCTTTTGTCGGCAAATTGCCATAACAAGAAAAAATTACGTACTATACAATCAACCCGACAACACACTCACATTGGTCTGTGTATGAAAATGAACTTCCGGCAACTTCATTCAAACAATAAATATCAACCTCCGATGTCACGCACGTACTTCTTCTTTGGTGCGAAGTTTCTTTTCGCGTTTGTTCTGCTTGTTTCTCCATCTCTTTTAGCGCAAATTGACAACCTCAACTTCGACCGACTCTCGCTCGAACAGGGACTCTCCCAAAGCAACATTCAATGGATTTTGCAAGACCGCTACGGCTTCATGTGGTTCAGCACGCAGGA
>JACPVN010000357.1 GCA_016191715.1 Ignavibacteriota bacterium
CATGCCATCTAATGCAAGTTTCATCCCGCCATTTGGTGTTGCAATCCAAAGATTGCCATCGCCATCCTCTGCAAAGCCGGATATCTTATTGCTGAGTAATCCGTTCGCTGTCGTATATGTTCGAAATCCCTTCCCATCAAAAAGAGAGAGACCTGAAGAAGTACCAATCCAGATTCGCCCATCCGGGGTTTGGTGAAGAACAACAATTTCGTTTTCTGCAATTCCATCTTCAACCGTGAACCTCCTCACTTCACCTGATTTTTCCGGTAATTGAACTACGCTTCCTTTTACACCTTGTTTGACCATCAGATTTTCAGAGAATTCTCTATCGTTCATTTTCCCGGGTTGAAAAGTTCGAACTGTTCCAGGGTTGAGGGCAAACAGTCCCGCTTTCTCATGTCCAATCCAGATTCTTCCTTCCCGGTCAACAAGTAACGTCTGCACCTTCTCGTTTTGAAGAGTTGGAGAAAAAGAATAATGAATCATTTCACCATCGGGGAATCTCCGGAATAAACCCTTGTTCGTTCCTATCCAAAGAGACCCTTGAGAGTCATCCACCAGGCACGCAACATTCACTTGGCGGTCATCTGGGAAAAATTTGGGAAGGTTGTAGCGAAGAATTCCCTCATTATTGATTTTCTGGACAGCGCCAATTGTTGCACCCCACATTTGTCCTGAACGGTCTTGAAAGATATCGTTGACGGGATAATCCCTCGAATCGGTCCGAACGGAAACAGGTTGGAACAATATTTTGACTTCAATACTTAACTTTCCACTCTTCGATTGTTCTCCATTTGCACGAGAGGAAGTCGGGCGGAATGTACAGAGCCGTCCGTCGTTAGTAGCAACCCAATAATTCCCGGGGCTTGATTCTATTATCGTCGTAACAGCAGGTTCCGGAAGACCTTGTTCGATACTGTAGTTGACAAATTGGTAACCATCAAATCTGCTTAACCCATCCCGTGTGCAGAACCAAATAAATCCCCGCGAATCGGTTGCAACTCCTAAAATGACATTGCTGCTGAGACCATCAGCAGTTGTAAATGATTTGATTGGAAGATGTTCTGCCGTCGCGAACGAGCAAACAAATCCCGCAACGAGAATGACTCGCCTGAAGAACTGCGTCGTTCTGTTTTTGGGCTGTTGCATGTTCAAACCGTATTCACAAAGAGTGAATATGAGTAAATATAACTGTATTCTCAAAAACAAAAATGCCGGTCTCTGAAATGTTAGACCGGCAATTTTGCAATGGCTTCTTGTTATTTTATTAGAATTAATTTTTTAATGTCAGAATAATTCTCCGCTTGGAACCTGTAATAATACATCCCGCTTGGAAAACCGGTGGCATCCCACTCAACAAACTTGTAACCTGCAACCTGTAACCCATCACCAAGAATAGCAACTTCCTCTCCAAGCACGTTATACACTTTCAACGTCACCCACGAATCAACAGGTAATTGATAACGAATAACTGTTAACGGATTGAACGGATTGGGATAATTTTGAAGCAGTGCAAACTCATCCGGAATTTCTGATTTCTGATTTCTAATTTCTGATTCCGGCGGCGGGGGTGGAAGTTCATCCGATGCAATAATCCTGATTTTCCCTAATGACAAATGACTATTGACCATAGACGATAAAATAAGTTCTCCTTCCTGATTGACTTTCACCCAATACGCTTTTCCCGGTTCAATCTGAGTTGCAGGTGTGTAACCATTATCGTAACCGAAGAACTGCGAGGTGACAAGTCCCGGAGGATTAGATGTAATTGTTGATACATCCACAGGAAAACTTATCGAGCCAATCATGTTCCATCCCGCCCTGACCGTAAAAAAGTCTTCTTCACGGTAAAAGCCAGACATTGTTACTTGTTGACTGCCGCTGAACTTTACCCAGTAGCCAACTCCGTTCAGCAATGTATCTTCTATTGAATATCCATTATCATAAGCAAATGCCGCTGAAACCGCTGTTGGATACAATGCCGTCTTCGCAAAATTAAAAACAGTGAGTGGAACAGAAAGCATATTCCATCCATCACTCAAACTAAATTGCATTGTTGCAATGATGACGGAAATTTCTATGTCATAAGAAAATGTGCTGACTCCGTTTTGGCTTACTTGTTTCAACCGGTAATAATAGTTGCCGCTATCGGTCAGCGTAGAATCAATCCAAAAATATTGTTGTGGTTCCTGAGTCGTCCCCGCTCCGGGGATGAGATTGCTGACGATGGTAAATTCTCCCTCATCGGATTTGCGTTCGACATAGAAACCCTGATTGTTCTTCTCATGAGTTGTTGTCCAATTTAACTTCACATAATAAGAACTAAGTTGTGTACCGCTGAACGAAACGAATCCGAATGGTAACTCGTTTTTCTTTATTAATGTCCAATCGGAAAATGAAGAGACGTTGTTGATGGTTGCCGTATTAAAATCGCTATCCACTGTTCCGTCAAGAAAAGTCCACGCTGTATCATATTTGCAGATTGCATAATTCGAATCACTCCCAACAACATCACCATCAAGATAGAAGAATGAAAGATTGGCTGTCATTCCTGATGCCGAGATGTTCCAATATCGTGCAAGCGAATTGCTTGAATCATTCGGGTGAAAGCCCTGAATTGCTTTTGCAGTCAACGAACCGCTTCCCGAAGTGACACTTACATTGATTGGAGAATATCCGTTGGTAGTTCCAACCTCAAACAATTTTGTCCCGACCCCTCCAAATGTTTTATTCAGATTCCCCACAATCCAACCTGAATCTCGACGTAACGCACCTGACGCGGGAAGGAAAACTGTGTCGGTTCCTGTATGGATTATTCCTTTTTCAAGCATCAATGAATCTGTAATTTCGATATTCCCGGAAATTGTAACTCCCGAATCATTCGCAATGGTGAGTTTGCTTACCGGATTTGGAAGTCCGTTCCCCGGGACTTGAGGCACGACGCCTGAATAAATATAATGCGCATCCGTGTCAAATGTCCGCGTTCCACCGACCTGAACATTCCCCGTTGTTCCCGATGCCCTGATTCCCTGAGGAGAACCAAGTTTTAATGTCCCGCCGGCAAGATGAAGAAAATTCCCGCCACCGGTAATCAATTGCTGACCGCAATCAATGATGCCTGTGTTCGAAAGTGTATTGTTGGCTCCTATATCTATCGCTCCACCGTTGAGAAGAATCGTTCCACTATTCGTATGATTCATTTCCGATTTGTTGAAAACGATTCCGTAATTCAATTCCATCATGCCCTGATTGTCGAATGGCGCTTCAATGTATCTCCATTGGCCCGCTCCTTGTTCCGTGCGAATAATTCCACTCGGTGCGTTTGTAATTACACTATCGGAACGGAGATACGGAGGCCGGGGATTTCCCCATGCATCTAAGTATGCGGTCATTTCAATCAGTCCATTGTTCGTCAGACCATGAACAAGCGTAAGAACTCCTGTATCATTCAGCGAACCCGACTCGATACGAATCGAACTTCCTGTATATGAATTGAGAATACCGTTCACCGTGAAATATCCATAGATGAGCAATGAACCGTAGTGATGGATAACCACATCTGCAAGTGATAGTACATTGTGAACCCTGAATGAGGCGGTATTCGAGATAGTTCCTGAACCAAGTGTAGTGTTGCTCATCTTCACCAATCCGGAGATTGTACCATTTGATAGTACGAAGGCACATCCGTTTTTTACCTCAAGAAAGTTTGAGGCGGCGATAGTAATCGCTCCGTTATTTGTAAACGATGCTGAATCTCCATACACATACATGGCAGGACCGTTAACGTTTATCGTTCCATTATTCCTGTGGTGAACAGAGGCTTTGTTTAATGTGAAAACATAGCCAATATTAATTGTCCCCTCGTTGATGAGTGGTCCCGTAATTACTCTGTCTGCCCCCTGCCCGACAAGAGTTTCAATCGTCCCGTCCGGTGCGTTGAGGAGTGAATCGGAATTCAGTGTGAGGATTGCCGGGATTGGATTTCCCCACGCATCATTATATCCGACCATACTGAGTAAACCATGGTTAGTGAAACCACGAGCGAAGGTTATATATCCATATCTATGATTCGCTCCGGAGACAATACTTACTATGCTGTTCGAAGTTGTTGTGAGAACTCCATTGAAAGAGGATATCCCGTTGAACAAGTAAAGACCATTGTTAAAAATATTGCATGAGATGGTAATACCATCGAAGACATACAGAGTGTCATTGTTCGTCAGAGTTCCGGAACCCCCGACAGTTGTTGAGTTATTGAAAGTCAGATGTCCGTTCAGGAATAGTTCACCGTCAAGCGTCAGGTCTGTTCCATCTCCGTTCTGTAGTGTCACAATGCTGTTCAGGTTGATGGCGAGTTTCCCACCCGACACAACAGTCAGTTGGTCAATCTGCATATTCGATTCAAGAGAAATGGAATCGGAGATTGTTATTGCATTGCTTCCAATGGTCGGATACGTCGTTGCCGGTACCCATGCCGCTCCGTCATAGACTTCCCAATGTGAAGTATCAGTCCATACGCCGGATGAGATTGAACGATAATCTCCATAATTTTGACTTTGTGTTGTCTCGCTTATGAACAGAACGAGGGTAATCAGAATGAACGAAGAAATATATTTTTGCATAGCGCTTTCCTTAAATTGTATAGTTTTTGAATGACGGGTGGTCTAAAAACTACGTCCGCTCCACACTGCGTCCCCGCAGTGTGGTGAATCCAATTTGGTTTCGTTGTTTCTGCGTGGACGCAGAAACGAGCAGAGGGATTTTTTAGAACTAAATTGTATAGTTTTTGAATGACTAAATGGATATCAGTGACTGCAGAATTAAGAAAAGAACAGAAGTGTTGAGGGGCGAGGGTGAGAATTAACGGAAGCAAATTTCTACCCTATTCTCAAAGTAGAGGCATGATGTGTGCCTTTTGGAAACTCCAACGTTTGGAGTGAAGAAATTACAAAGACATTTTAGATTTCAGAAAATCAAGTTATCATCTTATACTCCATCCACAAAGATTGAGGGTAGTTCTAAAAACCCTTGATGCTCGGTACTGCGTCCTCGCAGTACCACAAAATCGAGTGGAAATTATCACTCTGCGAGGACGCAGAGTGGAGCAGGTATAGTTTTTGGGAACACCCTTGATTATGTTTTGATGATTCATTCCACATGTTGTTATCGTATGATTGTCATTTTCTTCACGTCGGAAAAACCGTTTGAAGTTATCAAACGATAAATATAAACTCCGCTTGCTGATGCCGAAGCATTCCACTCCTGCATCTTGAATCCTGCATCCTGAAACTCATCAACCAACGTTTCAACTTCTTCTCCAAGCACATTAAAGACTTTCAGCGTCACCCACGAGTCAACAGGTAACTGATAACGAATAACGGTTGAAGGATTAAAAGGATTGGGATAGTTCTGTTCAAGGGCAAATTCACTTGGTACGACTCCATAACTCCATAACTCCATTTCTCCATCCGGCGGAGGAGGCGGCAATTCATCCGATGCAATAATCCTGATTTTCCCTAATGACAAATTACCAATGACCAATGACGATAAAATAAGTTCTCCCGCCTGATTCACTTTCACCCAATATCCTTTTCCCGATTCAATTGTGTTTGAAATAAAGTATCTTCCGTTGAAGCCATAAAATGATGATGTCACCATGCCCGGAGGATTTGATGATATGGAGGTAACATTGATGGATTGCGATACCGAACCGATGAGATTCCATCCTTCGTGAACCTGAATTGATTCTTCATACGATGGATATCCTTGTAACACAGCGACTTCAGCGTTCGGGAATTTCGCCCAATACCCTTTTCCAAATTGCAACCGGCCATCCTGATTGTAACTCGTTCCATCAAACGAGTACGCATACGGATGAACTGCATTCGGGAAAATTTCATGCACAGAATCTTCAACCGGAATGACCGGCAATGAGAGAATATTCCATCGTGATGATATTGAAACATTCACTGTTAAATAAATTCCCGTTCCTTGTAACGCAACTGAATCCGGATTTGATGCGGCGTTGTGCATGAACTCCACGTCTCCATCAATAACTCCAATGGAACTTGGAGTAAACGTAATATAAAACGTTCGGCTTGCAGACGGAAGAAGTACAGCGGTAGTTGGAGGGATGGAGTAATCACTATTGTTGGATTCAACTAATGAAATTTCAAGTTCAGCCGTTCCGATGTTGGTAACAATCACGCTGTCGGTTTTGCTTGAATACACAACAACATCTTGAAAATCAAGTGAGGTTAATGAAACAGAAAAAAGCGGAGCGA
>JACPVN010000349.1 GCA_016191715.1 Ignavibacteriota bacterium
AAATGCAAATACGCTACACTCTGCTGAAGGTACGCCGACATGTTTTACAGGCAAATGGAACGACGCAAATGTCATCATTCTTCCTTTTGATGCGGGAAATTTCTTCCTTGATAATAGAACGGCTGACAAATCGTTATATTCACCATACACGAGACTTCCGTTTGAACGCATTTCACTCGTTTCAAAAAATTCGTTGAGGAAATTAGTCACAACTTCGCTCGAATATCTTTATCACCAAAGAAATCTTCCATTTGTCCACAAGTGGCATTTGCCTCAAGATGCTACTTCTGTTTTTGCATTTAGGATTGATACGGATTTTGCACATCGGGAAGAGATTGAAAAACTTTACACGTTATCCCGAAAATATCAAATCCCGTTTACGTGGTTTGTTGATGTAAAGAGTCAGCAAGATATTCTTCCCTATTTTGCTGAAATGGAAAATCAGGAAATCGGAATCCATTGCTTTGAACATCAGACGCATGAAGGGTATCAAGCAAATTACGATAACATTTTGAAGGCAAAACAACTTTTCGAATCAAACAATATTGATGCAAAAGGTTTTGCCGCTCCGTTTGGGAAGTGGAATCAGGAACTGGGACGGGCGATTAGGGATTTGGGGTTTGAGTATTCATCTGAATTTTCGTACGATTACGACAATCTACCGTCGTACCCGATGATTCTGAACAAAGAAAGTCACGTCGTACAAATTCCGATACATCCGATCAGCATCGGCACTTTGAAACGACTTCGTTATACAGATGGTGAGATGACGAACTATTTTCGATTTGTCATTGAACAAAAATACCAGGCGCGTGAACCGATAGTTTTATATCATCATCCGAAAAACGGACATGAGAACGTGTTGGAGAATATTTTTGAAACCGTCAAGCAATTACAAACTCCAACCGTTCGATTCATTGACTATGCAACTTGGTGGAAGAAACGAGTTGCACAACAATTGAAGATTGATTTGGATGAAAATGTATTGTGTATTGATTGTTTAGATAAAGATACTGATTACAGATTACGCATAACACGAAAAGATGAAACTAAATCTGTGTGTCAAGTTCAATCATTAATAACATTGGATGAATTGCAACAGCAAATAATACCAAAAGTACATCCACTGCCGAATGATTATCTTCGCATCAGAAAATTTAATCCGTGGATTTCATTTATCCACTTGCAAGATTATATTTTCAGTAAAATTCGGTAGCACGTATGCAGACTATTATGAACGAACAAAACAAAGACTGCCGTTTCAAAGAAGAAATGCCCTATTCCTGAATCAAGATACATTGTAAACAACAGGTTCCATTGAACCATTGCACTCTGAAGTGTTGTTCACTGAAGTGAATCTGAGGAGATCAAAGGACGTTCTTACGGGAAGTATTCTTTTATTGTATTTTTTAAATCAATTTACTTCGCCCGAACGATTTGTATCAATTCCCCCAGCCCCGGACGCTTTCCTGTCAAAAGTATCGTGGTTCGGAAAATCTTTCCTGCAACCCACATCATACCGGCAGAAGACAGCACCATGATAATCATTGTTGCTATGAGTTCCCACGCATCAGGAGTTTGAATCGGAATGCGTAATGCCATCATCGTCGGAGTTGTAAGCGGGAAGAATGACAGAATTTTTGCCAACATTGAATTAGGATTTTGCAGAACCGTAAACGCAAACATGATCGGTAAAACTAAAATCATTGTAACATAGCCTGTTACTTGTTGCGCTTCTTGTTCTGTCGAGATTGGAGCGCCAAGAGTAACAAACACTGCCGAGTAAAATACATAGCCAAGAATAAAATAGACAAACGTCAATAAGGAATGTGACAAAGTAATCGGGAGCGAACCGAATTTCAAACTCATAACCGCGCCCAAAAACGCCCATAACGCTATCTGTGTCAGTCCAAGACCGCTCAGACCGATAATCTTTCCCCCCATCAGTTCGGATGAAGACGCAGAGGACATCAATACTTCAACCACTCGGTTCGATTTTTCTTCAAGCATACTTCGCACCAGCATTTGCCCGGATGTCAGCACGAGAATAAACATCATCATCATAAAACCGTACGCAGTGAAGAAAATACTTTCAAATCCTGCTTCCTCCTCCTTCCCGTCTTTTGAAAGTTTGATGCTTTTTACATCAAGTGATGTTGTGAGTTTTTTGACAAG
>JACPVN010000350.1 GCA_016191715.1 Ignavibacteriota bacterium
TACGCTCTATTGTTAAATTCATTTGCCTGAAGTCCGTCATCAACATCGTAATTACGAAACTGACCTGTTGCTGGGTTGAAACGGGATATTCCCCTGTTCGTACTGAGCCATAGATTGTTCTGTTCATCTTCCAAAATTCCATACACAACATTATTCGCCAATCCGTCTTCTTCCAGATAGTGGGTAAACGTTTCATCGTTGCTATTGAAGCGGTTCAATCCTCCTCCGATTGTTCCAACCCATAAAACTCCCGATGCATCGAAATGTATTGAGCTAACATCATAACTGCTGATACTTTTTTGATTCCTCGGATCATGGTAGTATGATTTTACTTTTTTTGTTTTCAGATTGATGACATGCAATCCGTTCCCATTGAACCACAAATGCCCTGACGAATCAGAAATTATCGCAGAAGTCGAGCCACTCAGCTGTGCATCATACGAGTAAGTAGAAATGTTTTGTGTGTGAAGGTCAACGGTATAGATTATTCCGTTCAGGACACACCAGAGCGAAGCGCTGTCTAAATACGTTGCATAGAACAAATGCGGAATTGTGGTAATAAAAGAATTTGCCTTTCTGTTATACCGGAGGAATTCGCCAGTCCCAATCCAAATATTTTGATACCTATCTTCTTTCAAAAAATGGATTGTTGAATACGGAGTTTTGATTTTCTCCCACTCATCTGTCTTCCTGTCAAACACAGAGATATTATTTTCCCATGTCCCAATCCAAATTTTGCCGAGGTGGTCTTCCAACAATGAGATGACCATGTTATCGCGTTGCTCTTGCACACTCTCGCCAAGATGTTTGTAGTGGATGAATCGTTTTTGTTGAAGATTGATACGGTCAACTCCGCTTCCGAATGTTCCAATCCATAGAACACCGGAGTTATCCTGACAAAGGGAATACAGACGGTTGTTACTTAACGAACGCGAATCGGTCGGCTGATTGGTGTAACGTTGAAATGTATTTGATTTGCTGTCGCGTTGATACAATCCTGCATGAGTAGCGAACCAAAGGTTTCCGTCGTGTGCGGTTATTATTTCCCGCACTGCATGGTCGTTTATATCTTTCGACCTGATTTCAGGAACAATTTGATATTGTTTCGTGCCTATTTCATATCTGGAAAGTCCGTTGAGCGTTCCGAGCCATAGCACGCCGCGCGGTTCTTCATGTATTTCCACCACACTTTTTTCACCTTGTATCATCGGTGTGACCGTTGTATCACCTTCCCGAAGTGAATACAAATGATTGTTCGTTCCAATCCATAACGTTCCTTCAGAGTCAAAAAGAAGTGAAAGAATTATGGTGGGAAGTTGAGAAGTTTTCTCTAGAAATCCGGACTCGATGCGATGAAACGGGAGTGAACCAAGTCGTTCATTCTTCAGCATTCCAGTTTCTATATAACATAAACCGTTCTCTGTTCCAATCCAGAGATTTCCGAAGCGGTCTTCATTCATGGATACTATTGAGTTGTTCGGCAATGAAAAAACATCATTCACATCATTGAGATAACGATGAAAAGTTTCTGTCTGATAATCGAAGCGGTGTAAGCCATAAATCGTTCCTACCCACAAAATTTTTCTGCTGTCTTCAAACAACTCCAGGACATGATTATTCCAAAGCGAGAGTGAATCGAACGGCATATTCTTGAACACGGTGAACGAATAACCGTCGTATCTGTTCAAGCCATCATGCGTTGCGAACCAGAGATAGCCCCTGCTATCTTGTAGAATTTTGTACACCACTCCCTCCGAGAGACCATCGCTCGTCGTGAGATGCTCGAACCGGAGATTCTCCGTTTGACTAAACGCAATTTTATTACAATACATCAGGAAAAACACCAGTGCTATGGTTAAAGAACAACGCGACATGGCATGAAGGTAGGGAATGAATGAGAAATAATCAAACAAAAAAGCCGACTCTTTCGAATCAGCTTTCAATCCTCTTGTCAGAGCTTATTTCATTAACATAAACTTACGTGAATCCCAAAAACCATCTGACTGCATGGTGTAATAATAGAATCCGCTCGGCAAGTTGTTTGCATTCCACTCCACGAATCTGTAACCTGCAACCTGTAGTCCATCAACAAGTGTGGTTATTTCTTCACCAAGTACGTTATACACTTTCAACGTCACCCGCGAATCAACCGGTAACTGATACCGGATAATTGTTGACGGGTTGAACGGGTTGGGGTAATTCTGTTCAAGAGAGAATTCACTTGGGATTATTGAATTATTGTTATTGGTGTAATTGCCGTCTCCTTTAGGAGACGGAGGCGGTAATTCATTCGTTGGCACAATGTTTATTTTTCCTAATGACAAATGACTATTGACCAATGACGATAACATAAGCGTTCCCGCCTGATTTACCTTTACCCAATATCCTCTCCCCGGTTCAATTGAATCGCTGGTGCTGTATCCGTTCTCATATTCAAAGAATTGTGAAGTAACTAATCCGGGAGGAATGGATGTTACACTGCTCGTTGCTATCGATTGTGAAATCGAGCCAATCATATTCCATCCTTGCAGGGCATTCACTGAGTCGGTTGTTCGATTGAACCCTGTCATTGAAACTTGTTGATTACCGGAAAACTTAATCCAATACCCGTAGCCATTTCCCAAAACAGGATACGCAACATAACTTCCAACAAAAGCAAACGCGTCAGTTTGTGCGGAAGGATAGAGTACAGATTTTGAATAATTTGCAACAGTCAAAGGTACGGAAACCATGTTCCACTTATCACGAACACTGTATGGAACTGTTACCTCTGTTGATAAATTTATCTGTGCCTGCGAGGACGGCACACTCCAATTTCCATGAACATCAACTGTTATGATTCGATAATAACTCACACCGGTTGTGAGAGGTGATTCATCTGTTAACGATGTATCGGTAGTTTGTCCTATCTTTGTAGCTCCGGATGGATGGAATCCGTTGTCTGTTGAACGATGTACTTCATGATATGCTACGTCGGGATCAACAGTGTTCTTCTTCCAATGCAAAAACACTGTTGGTCCGGCTTGCGAATTAGCGGAGAGGGATTGTACTGGCGAAGGCGGAAGGTTGTCAATCGAGTAGCCACTATCCGGTAATGATATCCAATACACCGAGTCATAATTTGTCCGAGCCATGAGCATAACATAGGTTGGTACAAAACCCTGAGGAACTGAATCCGAAAGTGTAGGAAGAGTATAAGTATATTCTGACTGCCAGAATGCTCTTATGGTATCAATGAACTCCCAATAAATAGGTCCCGACTCAAATGTTCCTTCAGGATATTTGAAATATCTCATTCCACCATTCTTAACATCGTTCATGAATTCATATACCGAACGAATACTTTTGTCCATGATCGAGTTCGTTGCTGTCACTCCACGAAACAGGTAATAGGACTTGATAGTTGTTTTTGGAAATTCATCCTGATAAGAACGTTTCCATTTTACTGTAACTTTTCCTCCCTGATCATTGATGACATCAATTATTTCAGAAATGCTTGGCGCGGCATTTCCTAAGTTTCCATATCGGTCAACATATTGCGTATAGATGTCATAATTATCATTACGCAAATCATTCCATACGATAACGACACCCCCATTGTCATCACTCGCGATGACTGGCGCAAACTGACCGTTCGGCGCCGTGCTGATTGTAACACCATTTGTTGTCCATTGCACAGCACCGGAGCCACTTATTTTCTGAGCATAAATATCTGTTGCAGAACCAGTTTGATATTGTCGCTGGTCTTCCCATGTTATGATTGCACCTTCCGCGCCATCACTCACCAACTTTGGAAGAATTTGGTCATAGGGAGCCGTACAGATGGCGACACCATTTGCAATCCATTGTACATTGCCGGATGAGTTTATGCGTTGTGCATACACCTCGGTACCGCCTGAGATTCCGCTTTGATTATCATTCCATACAATAATGGCACCACCTGAACCATCAGTTTCTATTTTGGGCCAGTATTGACCGTTCGGCGCTGTGCTTATGGGAACTCCATCGAGTGTCCATTCAACAGTTCCGAAAGCACTGATTCGCTGAGCATAGATATCATTAAGTGAACTTGCCCGTAAGTCAGTCCAGGTGATAATCGCTCCGCCGGAACCATCACTTACAAGATTTGGAAAAGACTGGTCACCGAAATCTGTGCAAATGGGAACACCGTCAGTTGTCCATTGCACTACGCCGGTAGCATTGATACGTTGTGCATACACATCATAGTTACCGAAGTCAGAATACCGTCTGTCCTCCCACGTAATGATTGCACCATTCGAACCATCACTCACGAGTTCGGGGAAATATTGGCTCTTCGTTGCCACACAGATTGCAACACCATCTGTTTGCCATTGAACGACACCGGACGCATTTACCCGTTGTGCATAGATATCATGTTCAGGATAATTTCTACCATCGCACCATGAAATGATGGCACCGCCAGCGCCATCGCTGATGATAGAATAATTCTGCTCGTAGATAGGTTGTGAATTGATAACAACGCCGTTCGTATCCCATTGTCGCTCACCTGCTGAATTAATTCGTTGCGCGTAGATATTATAATAACTGGTAGCGGATGGATAATTCCTTTTGTCTTGCCAGACGATGATAGCGCCACCTGCGCCATCGGAGACAAGCTTCGGCGCCTCTTGTTCCTGATAACCTTTGTAAACGCCGATGCCGTTTAATGTCCACTGCTCAATGCCTGCGGCGTTGATTCGTTGCGCGTATATATCATCATAGTCGCCCGAATTCCGATAATCTTGCCATGTAACGATAACACCCCCCGTGCCATCATTTACAACAGAACCCAACGATTGCGAACTTGATGCTGTACAAATTGCATTGTTGATGCTCGGATTTGTTGACCACTGTGCGACAAGCATACAATTTAAAAGAAACATAAGGAGTGTTACAACGCAGATAGTCATACTCCTGCAATAAAGAAACTTCATAGTTTTTTCCTTTCTACTTCAGTGAATCTCATATTAAATTGATGAATAACGTGCCACACAGTTTCTTTATTTCAAAAGTAAAAGTCTCTTGACATCGGAAAATGTTTGTACCGCGCCGGTCGAAGGATCACCGGCAGTTAAACGATAGACGTACACACCGCTCGGCAATCCGCCTTTGGCAGAAAATTCTACCGACTTGAATCCGGCTTCTTGTATCCCATCAACCAGCGTAACTACTTCTTCACCGAGGACGTTATACACTTTTACCATTACCCAACTGGCAACCGGTAACTGATAACGAATAACAGTTGACGGATTGAATGGGTTCGGATAGTTCTGACCGAGTTCATAGTTCAGTGGAAGTTCCGCGTTTTCTTCGTTGACATCTGTTATCAACAACGACGCCTGTGGTGAAGGAATACTTCGGCTGCCATGAATATCCGTTGTAACCAAGCGGTAAAAACTTGATGTGCTTGTATAAGAATTATCAGTAAATATCGTATCGGTTGTTTGTCCGATTTTTGTTCCTGCCTCAGGAATAAAGTTGGATGTTGCTGAACGATGAACTTCATAATATTCCACATCAGGGTCTGCACGATTTGTATTCCACGAGAGAAGAACCGATGATTCACCCTGCGAATGAGCAGCAAGAGATACAACGCCAAATGGAGGCAGGTTATCTA
>JACPVN010000351.1 GCA_016191715.1 Ignavibacteriota bacterium
AAAACATGATTATCCGGTAAACCGTCAGGTTGCTTGAATGACCGCACATACGAGCCGGACAGTTTTTGGACGCCGCTCCCAAACGTCGAAATCCAGATATTTCCTTCGTAATCCCGAATCATCGCCTCGACACGTCGCTGTGCAAGACCGTGGCGTGTATCGTACCACACGGCATTTGTTTCATCAACTTCTGCAATTCCGTCAGCAAGCGTTCCGCACCATAATGTAGAGTCAAGCCCATCAACTATCGCGGCAATATTTCCTTTACGATACTTTCTCACTGTCTGAAAACTTGTGTCATTGTGAAATTTCACCAACTGAAAATTGTTTGAAAATCCAATACACAAATCCGCGTTAAATCGGTTACGCAACGCATTGCTGAGACCCTTGACACTCGTTGAACCGTACAACAATTTGTTTTCCAATCTTTGATATAGAATTGTCTTATCGTTTGTTGGAATAATTCTGTACCAAAACCTTGGTGTATAAATACTGATTTTCTCCTCTTCGTTCATCACCATGTGTATAATATTATTTTTGAAGTGGAGTGAAGAATAGTTATTCTGATAAAAAACAGTTAGTCCGGCTTCCGTAAGAATGTACATTCTTCCAAACTTGTCTTGTGTAATTTCCCTGATGCTGTTTCCTGTAAGACCTTGCCGTGTCGAGAATGACAAGAATGATTTTCCGTCGAACCGGGATATGCCTCCTTCATACGTTCCGAACCAAAGAAACCCGTCTTTATCCTGAAACATTGTTGTGATAAAATTATCAGGCAATCCCTCGCGAGCTGTGTATGTGGTGAACATTTTCCCATCATACCTGCTAATCCCTCTGTCGGTTCCAAACCAGATGAACCCGTTCCTGTCCTGCATCATGCACAAAACGTAGTCACTCGCCAAGCCGGATGAACGGTCATACGTCTTCAACACGAGTTGTTGCGCACGCATCCGACCGAAAACCATTAGCAACGTCAGAAAGTAAATGAGGAACAATCTTTTCATTTGATTGAATATAGAGAGATTTCTTCATGGTTTCAACACTTTTGTCTTTCCCTTTGTAAGAAGTTTTTCTATATTCACAACGCACAATAACCAAAGGTCCTTCAATGCATCAACACACAATTCACAAATCACCACACACTACTCACCTGCTTTTAGTACTCGGTACTTTGTACTTTGTACTTTGTGCTTCATTGATTGCCGATTCAAAATCATCACTGAAATACGATACGCTTCTCTATAATAAGATGAAGTGGCGGGAAATTGGCCCGTTTCGCGGCGGGCGTTCTATTGCGGTGGCAGGACATAAAGATTTGCCGAACACGTTTTACTTTGGCGCGACAGGCGGCGGTATCTGGAAGACAGAAGACGGCGGTGAAACGTGGCTCAATATCTCCGATGGATTTTTGAACGTGGGAATTATCGGCGCGCTCGCAGTTGCCGAATCTGACCCGAATGTTATTTACGCGGGAACAGGTGAAGCATGTATTCGCGGAAACTCGATGCCGGGAGAAGGTGTGTATAAATCCGATGATGCCGGAAAGACGTGGAAGTTTATCGGTTTGAAAGAAGCGCAAACCATCAGCAAAATTCGCGTGCATCCGCGCGATGAAAATCTTGTCTATGTCGCGGCGTTCGGTCATGAGTTCGGAAGCAATCCGGAACGCGGTGTGTATCGTTCCAACGATGGAGGAAAAACATGGAAGAATATTTTATTCAAGAACGACAGCACCGGCGCGGTTGATTTGATACTCGACCCGAATAATTCGCGTGTTGTGTATGCGGCATTGTGGCAGGCAAACAGAAATCCGTGGAGTATGACAAGCGGAGAAAAAGGAAGCGGCTTGTGGAAATCAACCGATGGCGGCGATACTTGGAAAGACATCACCCGAAATGAAGGTTTACCGAACGGTCTTGTCGGAAAAATCGGCATCGCTGTTTCTCCTGCGAAGCGTGACCGCGTGTGGGCAAGCGTCGAAGCGGATGACGGAGGTTTGTTTCGTTCGGATGATGGAGGAAAAACGTGGGCAAAGATGACGGATGACAGACGCATCCGACAACGTGCGTGGTATTATTCTCACATCTATGCAGACCCGAAAGCGCCTGATTGCGTTTACATTCTGAACGTGCAATTTTTCAAATCCATTGACGGAGGAAAAACGTTGCAAGGGATGAGAGTTCCGCACGGCGATAATCACGATTTGTGGATTGACCAAAACATCCCAAACAGAATGATTGAAGCGAACGATGGAGGCGCGAACATAACGTTCGACGGAGGACAAACGTGGACTGAACAAGACATTGCCACTGCGCAGTTTTATCACGGCGTTCTCGACAATCAATTTCCGTATAACATGTACGGAGCGCAACAGGATAACAGTACGGTGAAAATTCCAAGCCGCACACTTGGTTTTGGTATTGATGAAACTGATTGGCATGGAGTTGCGGGGGGCGAAAGCGGTTACATCGCTCCGCACCCGACTGACCCCGATATTACATACGGCGGAAGTTACGGCGGCTATCTCACGAAATACAATCATCG
>JACPVN010000352.1 GCA_016191715.1 Ignavibacteriota bacterium
ATTATAGACCAGTGTAGTAAGCATTGGTAAGAATTTGACCAACATATGCATCACCAGCGATGTTTGTGTTCGGTGGAACTGTGAACACATAACCGAGGCGAAGATTGCAGGTACCACCACCACCGAGGTTGAAGGTGTTGGTTACGTTCGGATTGAAGAATCCGCCTGTTTCCACGCGAACTCCACCGCCAGGACCTGAACCCGGGAAAGTGATTGCCATTGAGGTACCACCGGTTCCGAGAAGATGATCCGGAAGATCCATTTCAACGACTACGTTTGAAGTAACGTCGCCGCTGATATCGACACCAACGTCTCCGTTCGGTGCTTCACCGTTGTTGTTCGGTGCTACTGTGCTTGCGCCAGCATATGCATCAAATACAACTGTGTATGTTACACCACGAAGAACTCCATCAACACCACCATCCGAAGCGGCTAACGTTAATGCTGTTGCTGCTGCGTTGATTGTGATTGTGGTTACTGCTGAACTCTGTGCCAATGCCATGCTAGAAACTAACACGAGAGCCAGAGCAATTAACATCAAATTTTTCATTTGATACTCCTTTAATTAAGTTATGAATAATGTGGATTAAGAAACTTGAGACTTAATAGCTAAAGCAGCAATTAAGACCATGCGAATATACAAAACTTGTTTGAACAAATGCAAGATATTTTGTAAAAAAAATCATTATTTTTCATTTTTTGAAGTTTCAATATTGGTATGACATTGACAAATAGAAGTATAAAACCTTAAAGATTATTGTAAAATGCTATTTTTTTCTTCAGCGTGATGCTTTACAACTCGTGCTTGAGTAATGAATATTACTTCCTCGGCAATATTAGTTGCCAGATCGGCAACTCGTTCTAGGTTTCTACTGACCCGGATTAAGTCAAGTCCGCCTTCGATAAAACTATGCTGAGATTTCATCAGTTGAATGACTTCCTGAATCATCAAGATATTCAGATTGTCAATTTCATCGTCTTGCTGAAGTACAGACCTGCAAAGTGTAACATCACTATGAATAAAACCATCCAACGCCTTACGAAGCATATTTTGTGCAACTTCTGCCATCTTGGGTAATTCGAGAAATGGTTTGTGGGGTTGTGTTGTACAAATACTCAAGGCGGATTGTGCAATGTTTACCGCATGGTCACCCAATCGCTCAAGGTCGTTATTGATTTTTTGTGCGGCGAGAATCATTCGTAAATCACCTGCAACGGGTTGTTGAAGTGCTAGCAAATCTATAATGGAATTATGATTCTGTATTTCCAGTTCGTTCACTTTATAATCACTATCAATGACCTTTTGTGCAAGTGAGATATCATGAGTAACCAACGCTTTAATTGAGAGTCGAATGTCTTCTTCGACAATGCTTGCCATCTTGATGAGGTTGGTCCTGAGGTTTTCTAATTCTTGTTCAAAGTGACGGTACATAAAATCAGGGAATATTTAAAAAATGCAAAATGAAAATAATAAAGAAAATAGCAAACTAAAAATTTTTTAATGCGCGACCGACCTAATTCAAATGCGAGGTTTAAATGCCTTGCAGTGTGTTGGACGTTCTCAATGTACAAGACTCATTTTTTGGTATTCTATTGAAATAATCATGAGGATGGCGCGCAAAGATTCCAACCAACAATGCAAAATTAAAAATTTTACAATGAGATAAGTTTTTGCCTTTTACATTTTCATTTTGCATTGTTATCCAAACCTTCCTGTGATGTAATCTTCAGTTTGTTTTTTCGATGGAGTTGTGAAAATACGTTTTGTCTCGTCCACTTCAACTAAATCTCCCATATAAAAGAATCCCGTAAAATCACTGACACGCGCGGCTTGTTGCATATTGTGAGTAACAATAACGATAGTATAGTTTTGTTTCAACTCATAAATCAGTTCTTCTATTTTTGCGGTTGCAATCGGGTCGAGTGCGCTCGCGGGTTCATCCATCAGCAAAACATCCGGGTCAACTGCTAATGCACGGGCGATACAAAGCCGCTGTTGCTGACCGCCGGAAAGTGCAAGCCCGCTTTTCATCAAATCATCTTTGACTTCCTCCCACAACGCAGAACGCTTCAAACTTCGTTCGACAATTTCATTAAGTTTTGATTTCTCTTTGATGCCGTTGATTCGTGGACCGTATGCAACATTATCATAAATTGATTTAGGAAATGGATTTGATTTTTGAAAAATCATACCGACAGATTTTCGTAGATCAACTACATCAATCTTCTCATCATAAATGTTGATGTTTTCGAGAAGCACTTCCCCTTCGATTTTGATGTTCTCAATCAAATCATTCATGCGATTGAGTGAGCGAAGGAACGTTGACTTCCCGCATCCCGAAGGACCAATCAATGCTGTCACCTTGTATGTTCGAATATCGAGATTGACATTATTGAGTGCGTGCTTCGTTCCGTAGTGAACATTAAGCGAGCGTGTTTGTATTTTGTAATTAGTGTTCATTTGTTTGATAATTATTAACCACAGATAACACGGATGCAATGGATAGACACAGATGTAATCCGTGATAATCAAAATGTATCAGTGTCATCCGTGGTTCTTTTTCCGTAATCTGTATCGAATAAAAATTGCACTGAAGTTTAAGCCGAATGTCAAAAGCAACAACACAAGCGTTGTTGCGTATTGAATTCCTTTCGTTGCTTCCACATCAGGGGATTGAGTTGACATGATATAAATGTGGTATCCAAGTTCCATAAACTGGTCTGATAATGAATCAGGAAGTTTCGGAAGAAAGTACGCCGCGCCTGTAAATAAAATTGGTGCAACTTCTCCCGCTCCGCGACTGACTGCAAGAATTCCACCCGTCAAAATTCCTGTTAAAGAATTTGGCAAAACAACTTTTCTAATCGTTTGCCATTTTGTTGCGCCGAGAGCGAAACTTGCTTCCCGTAATTCCCGTGGAACAGATTTTATTGCTTCTTCCACAGAAACGATAACAACGGGGAGTGTTAGCAACGCCATCGTTAAACTTGCCCACAAGATATTTGGTTGTCCCCAAACTAACTTTGTTCCGTCGGAAAATAATTTATCTAAGCCGCCTCCGACAAATTGGATAAAAAATCCTAATCCAAACAATCCAAACACAATTGCCGGAACTCCCGATAATGTATTGACAGCAAATCGAATCATTCGTGCAAGAAATGATTTCTGACTTGCATACTCACTCAAATAAATTGCTGTGATTGTTCCAATCGGAACTCCCGCAATGGACATGATGACGACAAGAAAAAATGTCCCAACAATTGCAGGAAAGATTCCCCCCTCGGTCATTCCTTCTTTCGGATTTCCGACTAAGAAGTCCCACGAAAGAGTTTGCCACCCACCGATAACAACATCTCCAATAATGAAGAGGACAGCGAAGATGACAAAGAATGCCGCGAGTGCAGTGAGAGTGGTTACTGATTTTCCGATGAGTCTCTTTTTCA
>JACPVN010000353.1 GCA_016191715.1 Ignavibacteriota bacterium
AACATTATTTTCCGGGCGTATCGAAAGTTGCTTACACAGACATGCAAATAATAATCAAAATCTTGAGCACATCTCAGTACCCATTCGACGGAATGGACAGGTGGATGCAGTTGTCGAGATCATCACCGATGTTACGGAGCGAAAGCGACTCCAGGATCAACTTGTCAGAGCGGAGCGTGCCACCGCCGTGGGTCAACTGGCAGCCGTGGTTGCACATGAGGTCCGTAACTCGCTTACATCTATCAAACTTATTTTACAACACTTCTGGGAGTTTCTTAAATCGAGGCGTTCAAAAGAAAAAGAATCAATGAAGGTTGCATTAAATGCCTTGCATAGACTGGAGAGTATGGTCTCCGATCTTCTCAGTTTTGCAAAACCTCGAACAATGCATCTTAGCATGCAAGACGTCAATCTTGTGGTTCAGGAAAGTATTATACTTGCCAGGCAAAGATTTGAACGGAAGGGCATCCGGTTACTTGAACATCTTCATTCACAGCTCCCCAAGATTCCAATTGACATAGCGTATCTCAAAGAAGTTATCGTCAATTTATTGTTCAATGCTATTGACGCTGTGGAAGCGGACTCTGGCATAGTCAATGTGGAAACTATGGTTGTAGAACTCCCACATACACTCCGGCAATCTCTTGATGGCGGCCCATTTTACTACAATGACGTGATAGTTGCTCGAAGTGCGATGAGTGAACATTATATCGAATTGCAAAAAGGAGCGAAGGCAATCACCATCGTGGTCACAGACAATGGCTGCGGTATCTCTTCCGAACATGTCAACCGAATCTTCGAACCTTTTTTTACAACGAAGACCGAAGGAAGTGGTTTAGGATTGACGATGGCAAGGCATGTGGTTAAGGAACATGGAGGAATTATTGATGTTGAGAGCCAAGAAGGAGCCGGCAGCAAGTTCAGAATCCTTATACCTTTAGAGCCGAGGCAACGATGAAGCGAGAAAAAATTCTGATTGTAGATGATGACCCGGATATCATTTATGCAATACGGTTAACGTTTGAGAAAAATGGTTATGCTCTTGCGGACGCCAGTACTGGCAAGCAAGGAATTGAGGTCTTCGCAAGAGAGAAGCCGGATGTTGTGTTCTTGGATATAACTATGCCTGATATCAGCGGGCTTGAGGTGATGAAAAAATTCAGAGAAGAATCTGATGTTCCTGTTATTATGATGACAGGATACGGGACGATGGATACCGCAATTAAAGCAGTGCAGCTTGGCGCGTACGAATACATCACGAAGCCATTAGATGCCGACAGACTGCGATTACTTGTTCGGCGTGCCTTGGAAACGACCCAACTAAAAAGAGAAATTGCCGGTCTTCGTCTTGCACGTGATACCACATTTCAGCCTTATACACTCATTGGCAATTCTGCGGCGATGCAGAATGTTTACAAAACGATCGGCGCTGTTACAACAACGCCGAATTCCACCACTGTTCTTATACGGGGTGAAAGTGGAACAGGGAAGGAACTTACGGCAAGGGTTATTCACAACAGTGGACAGAATACTTCTGAACCTTTCATTGTTGTGAACTGCACCGTGTTGCCAGAGAATTTATTGGAAAGCGAGTTGTTTGGTCATGAAAAAGGTGCGTTCACTGGTGCCGTTGAACGAAAAATCGGGAAACTTGAACTGGCAGGAAAAGGCACGATTCTTTTTGATGAAATCAGTGAATTAACTCCGAAGCTCCAAGCGAAGCTCTTACGCCTCTTGCAGGAGCGTGAGTTCGAGCGCCTTGGAGGCAACGAAGTCATTAAAGTAACCGCTCGATTCATAGTTGCAACCAATCGCAATCTGGAGGAAGCAGTGAAGCAAGGACAATTTCGTGAAGACCTCTTTTTTCGTATCAACGTCGTTGTAATACATCTACCGCCGCTGCGTGAACGAAAAGAGGATTTACCACTGTTGATGGATCATTTTGCTGCAAAGAATAATGCAAAATTAGGAAAAAATATCAAAGCAATTGAACCGCAGGTTATGAAGAATCTCATAGTCTATCATTTCCCAGGCAATGTCCGGGAGTTAGAGAATATCATGGAACGTGCTATGATTATCAATAAAGGAGACGTGTTGACCGCAGATGCATTGGGAGAATTCCCGACAAGTGTGGACACTTCTTCTCCTACCATTGAACTTCCTATCACCACGTTTGATCTAAGAAAGGCGCGGCAGGAGATTTTTGAACTATTTGAAAAGCAATTCCTCGAAAAACTTCTTGCTGAAACCGGTGGTAACATCACCGAAGCAGCAAGACTTGCCAATATCGAGCGTCAAAGTCTTCATCGGATGCTCAAGAGACATAACCTGACTGCCGAAAAGTTTCACACCAAGTAAGTGTCACCTAGGCGGTTGCATTCGTCACTTCACCGGTGACAGTTGTCCTGACTTAGGAAGTCTCTAACCAATGTAACTCCTTCCAAAATCCAGATTTTTTCATTTTTAGTTTTTGGCACGCAGATTGAGAAGCTTCTCATCTGTGATGAATGCAAAGCCAAAAATTCTTGTCATAGATAATAACAAAAATATTCTCGCCGCATTTCGAATCTCACTTGCAGATGAAGGATACCGACCCGTTGTCTGTAGCAATATCCCTGATGCACTGCGGTTGATTGAGAAGGAACGCGTTGACCTGATCATTTCAGAAATACATCTCAACGGGCTTCTTGAAACCGGTATTGCCTTTCTGACAAAACTCAGGCACGACAAGCCTGAGATACCAATCATCGTCATAAGCAACCAACTGAATCGAGACATAGATAAGAGATTAACATCGTTGGGCGTCAAAGCGTTTTTCTCCAAGCCATTAGAATTGCGTCCATTTCAACATGCCGTAAAAACACTTCTAACGGGATCAAACAACATCGGTTCAAAGCGATTCTCTGTCGTGAAAAAGAAAAATTTTCAGAAATCTAATTCCAAATTCACTACATCAATAACTTTCTAATGGAACATCTATGAAAAAAGTACTACTACTGCTTGGTGTCTTCTTCTTCGTGCTGACGTGTGCGGTCATGGTAGAAGACGCCTATGCTATTCCTTCCTTTGCAAGGAAGTACAAAACAAGTTGCACGACCTGTCATATCGCGATTCCGAAACGCAATGCATTCGGCGAAGCGTTCCGGCGCAATGGCTATGTGTTACCGAAAGGCGATGCCCAACTCACAAAAGAAGAACCTGTCAGTTTAGGCGCCGAAGGGTGGAAAGAAACGTTCCCGGATGCAATCTGGCCCGGCGCCATCCCGGAAAATTTTCCTCTGGCTGCTTATATACATACGCGAGTTGTCTATGATCCACTCAAACCGGATGGACAACAATTTGGTTTCGATATGCCGCATGAGTTAGAGTTGCTGTTCGGGACTGCTTTTGGAAATGATGTTGGTGTCTTTGGCGAGTGGATTGCTTTCGAGTCTGGAGCAAATGCTGTAGGTTTACAAAGGTTCTTCTTTCAGTTTAACGATGTCGCCGGTCCGAAAGACGCACTTAACATCAAGGTTGGACGGTTCGAGCCGGGCATCACGAGCGGCTATATGCAGGCGAACCGCATTACGCTCGATCGCCCTCTCACGATTGATTACAGGGCTTCCGGCGATTGGAGGCCTCGAGACAATCAGGCGGGCATCGAACTGAATGGTATTCTTGCAAACAATCTTGAGTACGCTGCGGGTGTTCTCAATGGCGAAGGAAAGACAGTACCCTTCAAAGACCGAAAGGATGTATACGCGAGAGCTGCGTATAAAATTGGGGGTATGGCGTTGGACGGTTCAGGCGCAGATGCTGAGTTGAAAGAAAGCGATAACTGGATTGATGACGCCGTCACCATTGGCGCTTATGGGTACATGGGGAGTACGAACAAAGGAACAGCGCCAGCAACGTACACAAACGATTTTAGCCGTCTCGGATTCGACCTCCGCGCAGGCTATGACCGATTTGAATTCACGGGTGGACTTATTACCGGAAAAGATGACAATCCCTTGGGCAAGAAAGATACTGCAATCACACACACAACGTACTTCGGTGAGTTGGATTATCTCTTCTATCCTTGGCTCATTGG
>JACPVN010000403.1 GCA_016191715.1 Ignavibacteriota bacterium
CCAATCAATAACAAGTCCACCTATTTCTCTCATATCCTGTAAGTCAATCATCCACCATTCGTTGTCTGATGTTCCATCGCTCCTCCACATTGTTGTCGCGTCTGAATCAAGCGCAAATGTTGGATTTAAATGTATTATGGAAGATGACGCGGTCACAACCGGTTTACTCCCGGTACTATCATTCGTCAATGACTCAATAAAAAAATCGTCAATGTAAATTGTTCCGCTTCCGCCGCCTGTACCGGCAGAAACTACAAACTCAATCTTCTCAACCTGTTTGATTTCTCTTCCGCCCGATGGTCCCCACGCAAACGAGATGTGCCGCTTCTTGATTGATTGCTTTGTCCACTCAGTCGGATATTCGACGTTGAGTTTCTTAATCCAGAAAACGTTGTCATGTGCATCGAGTAATTTGAACTCGAAGTTGTTGATTGGCAACTCCCCGCGCAGAAAGAATGTAAACTTGTACTTCGGCGGCAAATCCAATTTGAATTCTTTTTGCGCAATTGCATAGCCCGAACCCTGAAACCCGAAATGCAATGCAAGAGATTTTCCTTTGTAGCCATCCGCTTGTTCTAACTTCATCGTAGTACCCTCGGAGGCAATCGCTTTCCAACCGGACATTTCTTCAAAATCATCTAAGAGTTTCGCTTGTGAGAGAAGAACTGTCGGGAACAGGAATAAGAAAAGTAATTCCATTAGAAAGAATTCTGCATTCTCTGTCTGCCCGCCGTACAAAGTTTTGTACTTTTGCAGGCGAACGTCTCTGCGGTTCCTATTCAACCACGAGAGATACAAAGTTGACACAAAGATTGATAGATGATTTAGAAACTTCACTTTGTTTCTTCTAACCATCCGCCTGAAAATTTTGCCCGCTTCAAACCCCGAACGATGTACGGATTCTTCCGCATCAACTTCCATACAAATCCGTTGCGAAGATTTTCAATCATGATGGCAATCGGTCCTTGGTCTATGCCCAGATAATCAACATCGAACCAACCGTTTTGCGTTGCGGGTGTAACGTAAGTCGGATTGAACGCATCGAGGAACCCGTACTTTTGAAATATCCGCTCACCGTATTTTGCTTTGATTGATTTCAGCGCGGGAATGCAAATCTCCGGCGCGAACGCAACCGAACCACCTGCCGCAGTTGGTGCGATAGTTCCGTCGTCGTTCGTCCAGTCAACCGAGCCACCGCGCGCGGCATACCCTTCAAACCGCCGTTTCATTCCGTCCACTTCAAACGAAGTATCTTTCGGACCATCACACGCCGTTACTCCCCAAATCGAATCTGAATAATCGCGCCACTTTCCGGGATTATCAATCGCATATGCACGCTGAGAATATGTCGCTCTGCGCGAGTTTTCGAAATAATCAATCCCGAACTTCTTCATATACACATCCTGAATTCCGTTGAAATCAATCCAGCAATGTGAAAACTGATGACCGAAGAGCGGAGCAAAACTGACAAAGTCGTAACCATAATACGTCGCGCGGAGATATGGTTTTGTCCACACATCCCATGTTGATTCGGGAATCGAAAACGTGGGTGAGCCAAGCGCGAGAATGTACAAAATCATCGCTTCATCGTAGCCATTCCAAATCTGATGATGAAATCCTTTCTCTGGAGTCCACCCGAGTGTAATCCCTTCTCGACCATTCATCGCCCATTCCCAATCAACCCTGCGATATAAACTATCTGCAAGCGTGCGGAGTTGTTGTTCTGTCTCCGAGTCTCTGTCAAAATAGGACTGACAACATAAAACGCCAGCCATCAGGAGTGCTGTATCAATCGTTGAGAGTTCGCAGTTCCACTCTCGCTTTCCATTGTTCATTTTCAGGAAATGATAAAACAATCCTTTGTACCCGCTTGCGTCCGGCTGTTCGCTTTGATCGAGATTGAGAATGTACTGAAGTGAACTCAAGACTCGGTTCGCCGCTTGCTCTCGTGTGATTAGTCCGCGCTCAACAGAAATCGGAAACGTGGTGAGTGCAAATCCACACGCCGCGACGCTTGAAGGGGAGTACGATGCGGGCCACCGGTCAGGCGAAAGACCCGTTACCGAATCGGTGACATCCAGAAAATATCGGAGCGTCCGTTGCTGAAGCGTATCAAGAAACGGGTCCCATTTCGGTCCGTCTATATAGGATGTGACCCGTTGTTGCGTCCTCGAACATTGCGTCGAGAAAAGACTAACAAGGAGAACCAACGTATAACGAAATATCTGTTTGTTCATCTTACCCCATCAACACCAATTTTTTCGTGTCAGAAAAATCCCCCGATTGTAATCTGTAATAATAACACCACTCGATATACCCGACGCATCAAACTCTACAGAATGAAAACCTTTTTCCTGATCGTCATTGACCAGCGTCTCTACTTCTTTTCCAAGAAGAGTAAACACTTTGAGATGAACATTGTAGCGCGACTTGCCGAGTTGCAAGGGAAACTCATACCGAATCTCAGTGAACAGATTAAACGGATTCGGATAATTTTGCTTATTTGTTCCGTCAACGGGATATGTTCTGAAAACGTTTCTCATTTTTATTTCACAACCGCTAACTTACGAGTAAGTACGATTGATGCTGAACGTAATTGATAATAGTAAATCCCACTCGACAATCCAGACGAATTAAATTCCACCAACTTAAATCCTGCATCCTGCTTTTCATTAACCAACGTCGCAACTTCTTCTCCGAGAATACTATACACCTTGAGAGAGACGTTGTAGGACGACTCGTCAGGCCCTCCCGGCGATTCAGCGAATCGCCCTACAGGTAACTGATAACGTATCACTGTTGATGGATTGAATGGATTCGGATAATTCTGTTCGAGTGCAAATTCTGTCGGGAACACTCCGTTACTCCAAGACTCCAACACTCCTTTCGGAGGCGGTGGAGGAAACTCACTCGTTGGAATTATTTTTATACTGTTTGATGACGACATTGTGACGGAAGTAAGGATTAACTTCCCTGCATCGCTCGCCTTCACCCAATATCCTTTTCCTGCTTTGATGCTGTCGGTGATA
>JACPVN010000404.1 GCA_016191715.1 Ignavibacteriota bacterium
AACTCGTAGTTTCATCGTGTTATTATTTTTGTTGGTCATTGTCTCAGGAAGAATGTAGAGGATTGAAGAAACAAAAACAAAGAAATTTCCTTTTGCTCACTGATGGTACACAACAAAGGACTGTTTACACAGAAAAAAGGGGCTGTCTCAAAAGTTACATTTCACTGTAGGCGCAACCTTTACGGTTGCGTTTCCTAATCGAAAACGCAGACATAAAGTCTGCGGCTACACGATAATAGGACTTATGAGACATCCTCAAGAAAACACCTTCCTTGACGCGGACTTCAGCCCTGATATTGGCGGCTAAAGCCACCGTGCGAGTTGTGAATCGTTCAACCCCACAATAAATTGTGGGGTTACTGAATGATAACTCATTCGTGCGTAACATCATTTACTAAAAATAAAAAATCTTTATTTCTGTATCGGCACAGAAACAATAATTGATGTCCCTCTTCCTTGTTGTGATTCTATTTCGAGTGTTCCGTGTAAATGGAGAAGCTGTTGTCTCAGGTTAAACAAACCGAAACTTGTCGTCTCAGCGCGTCGTTCAAGTTGTGCAATATCGAATCCAACACCATCATCACGAATAATCAGTCGAAACATTTCCCCATGGTTTTCAAGCCGCACCCAAACATGTTTTGCCATCGCGTGTTTGACGATATTGAGGAATGACTCACGCACACAATTGAAGAGAATCGTCTTCGTTTCCTCCGGAAGAACACACTCGTCTGCCTGCTCAATGGAAATGTGAAGATGATGTTGCGCTTCCATTTTTTGAATGAGCCATCGGACAGCATGGTGAAGACCGGATTCCGTCAGGGTTGGAGGGTACAACTCAAAGGTCGCTGTTCGAGTATCGGCGATTGCACTTTGAAGGACAATGACTGCTTCTTTTATTTCTTCGGTTTCTTTCTTTCCTGCGAGAGAATGAATTACTGATTCCAATTTCAATTTCGAGAAAACTAAGGATTGCCCGATGTTATCGTGGAGAAATGACGACAAATTTTTCCTCTCTCGTTGTTCTGTTTGCGTTAATTCAGAAGAGAGTTTATGGAGTTCTGCTTCTTTTTGTTTGCGTTCAGTTATGTCGTGAGCGGCGCCATAAATATGCGTTACCCTGCCGGTTATTTTTTCAACAATCGGAAATGCTTCATGATGCAACCAAAGGATTTTTCCTTCTTTCGTTCTTGCGCGTCCTTCATGACTTAAAGGTTTCCCTGCAAGCAAATTACGAAAATCTCTCATATTGATTTCAAAATCTTCAGGGTGAATATATCGTTGTAGAAAGTCAGGCGTTCGTGCTTCATCAATCGTATAACCTGTGAGACGAGTAAAGGAATCTGTCATCCAAACGATTGTGAGCCAACCATTTTCCTCCACTTTGTCGAGATATGCATAATCAGATATTAACTCTGTTATGATTTTGTACCGTTCTTTGCTTTCACGTAATGCTTCTTCCGCGCGCTTGCGTTCGGTAATATCAATCGCCGTTGCAATGGTATGAACACCATCCTGAAATCTCATCCAACCGCGCGTCATATCAACCCATAACATTTCACCGGAACGATTGAACATTTTTAATTCTCCCCGATGCGGAACAGTTGTGTCGCCTTTCCGCTTTCCTTCTTCATGCAGAAACCATTTGATATGGTCTTCATGAATAAGGTCGGAGAATTTCATGTACATTAATTGTTCCTTTTTGTAACAGGTCAGTTTTTCCGTTCCTGTGTTGACAAAGATGATATTCAAATCATCATCATACACAATAATTGCAGAGGAAGTCGTTTCGGTGACACTTCTGAATTTGGCTTCATTCTGTTTGATTTCATTTCGATGACGAACTTTTCGGAAGTGCATGATAAAGAGAAGCGAGATAAGTCCGATGAATAACCCGCTTGTGGGAATATAAAAAAGCGGGCGAAGCATGAACGGCGGGATAACAGTAAACTTCACTGATTGTCCTGCCTTGTTGTATTGTCCGAATAACCCTCTCGCCTGAACGTTGAAGGTATGTTCTCCCGACGGCAAATCGTTGTATGTTATTTCGTGGAGTAAACTCCATGCCGACCACACTTCTGAATCAAGACGATAGCGAGTAAGAATTTCTTTCGGCTCAAGTTCTCCTTCATGCGCCAATGGTTTCCATTGGACAAAAACTTTCCCTGCTTCTACAACAGGTTGTTCAATCCTGAGACGAGGAACAGGCGTCATGGTTTCATCAACATTCAGTATTGCAACACCTCTGCCTTGCGTTCCGACATAGACTTTATTTTCTATTGGAAGTATGGGCCAAAGTCTCTCTAACGGTAACCCTGAACGTTCGTTGAATGTGAGCCACTCGCCATGGTCATAACAACTCAACCCGCCTAAGGTAGCAATCCAAACTTTCCCGGAGGAATCAACAGCTATATCCCACACATTATTATTGACAAGTCCATCGGATTTATGATAGTAGTGAACGCTATCTTTTGAATCAACGAAACCTAATCCGAAGTTGTATTCCATTCCATGACCAAACCAAACTTTTCCATCCAAATCACAAGCGAGAGTAAAAATCCTGTTTTGCATCAGACCTTGTTGTGTTGTCCAATGTGTCCAAGTTCCTACTTGTTGATGTTCATTCTTTGATGGTCTCCATCGGTAGAGTCCTTTCCACGTTCCAAACCATCGTTCCCCGTTCTTTCCCTCAGAAAAAGAGTAAACACGTTCACCGTTAAATCCATGTTCATCACCCCACGGGATAAACATTCCCTGTTTGTAGAGATACACATTCCCTCGTGTATCGTATTCCATGCTTGATTTTCCCAGACCTAAGAACCAGAGATTCCCGCTTTTATCTTTTTTGATTTTGTGAAATCGTAATCCGTTAGAGTCGGCGCTGACGAAAAAGGGCTTCCATTTTTTTCCGTCCCAGCGATACGCTCCATCGAACGAGGCGCCGCTGGAAATCCAGATATTTTTTTCATTGTCCTCAGCAATTCCGGTAATAACTCCAAGAGGAGTATTGAAAATTGATGATACAGTTTGCATTGTCCCGTCATTGTTACGAATTTCAAGACCACCGCTCGTTCCACTCCACACACTTCCATCCGAGGCATTCATAATT
>JACPVN010000405.1 GCA_016191715.1 Ignavibacteriota bacterium
ATTACATCACGTACACGACACCAATTGACGATGCGGAAGGGGGGCATCTTCATAATAATTTCATGATGTTACTTGTGACGCTTGGAGCGGTCGGTATTATTGCTACGATGACGTTATTTATTAAAATATTCATGTTTGAATACGACGCCGTAAAATCTACGAGTGAACATTGGCTGTACGGAAGTATCGCGTTAGGATGTTTGGCTTCGTACATCGGTTTTCACATCAACGGGCTGTTTGAATGGAATTTCGGCGACCATGAAATTGCAGTTTTGTTGTGGTTAACAGTCGGGTTGACGTTGGCTGTGAAGAATCTTCACCATAAACAAATCAAACAATAACATTCAACCGATGGCAAGACTTTCTGTCATTATCATAACACTGAATGAGGAACGGAACATTCGTGAGTGTTTTGAATCGGTGAGATGGGCGGATGAAATTATTATTGTTGATTCACAAAGCAAAGATAAAACGGTTGAGATTGCGCGTGAGTTCACAGAAAACATTTTCGTTATCGAATGGAAAGGTTACGGAGAGACAAAGAACTTCGCGTTATCAAAAGTAACAAACGATTGGGTTCTCTGGCTTGATGCAGATGAAAGGGTACCGAAGGAACTTGGAGAGGAAATCAAACAAACGATTCAAGCATCAAGCGAAACGGCGGCGTATGAAGTTGCTCGTCGTGCTTATTTTCTCGGCAAATGGATAAAACATTGTGGCTGGTATCCCGGTTTTGTTGTTCGATTATTCAAAAAGGATTCTGCACATTTCAGTAAGTCACTCGTACATGAAAAAGTGGAGTATTCAGGAATAATTGGAAGACTCAAAAACGATTTACTTCACTTCACTGACGAGAATTTGTTCCATTATTTTTCCAAGTTCAACAATTACACATCGCTGGCGGCGCAAGAGATGAAACAAGCAGGGAAAACATTTTCGCTCTCCGATGTATTGGTTCGGCCGCCTTTTTTATTTTTCAAAATGTATATCTTACGGCTTGGATTTTTAGATGGAATTCACGGGCTGATTCTCTCAGCCGCCTCAGCGTGCTATGTATTTGTGAAATACGGAAAATTGTGGGAACTTTGCAGAGAACATTCAAACAATAATCAATAGGAAAAAAATGGAAACTCAGGAAAAACATCAAATGATGTTCTTTCAGTTGATAGCAATATTTCAGGGCGCGGCGATGCAACACATGGGAAAAATTGCCAACGCGATGACGAATAAAGTTGAGCAGAATTTGGAGCAAGCTCAATTCTCCATTGATATGCTCGAAATGTTGCAAGTACGGATGAAAGGGAATCTTTCACAGGAAGAGGAGAAAATCTTCACAACGGTGTTACAGGATTTGCGATTGAATTATGTTGATGAAGTGACGAAAGCGCAATCGGTAAAAAAAGAAGAACCGCCTTCAACCGCGTCATGAAGTTCGGCATCGTTGCAAATACGACCAAACCAGCGCTCAAGGAAATCATCGCAGACTTGCTTACGTACCTTCACAAGTGCAAACTGCAGATTGTCCTTGCGAATGAACTTGATGAGTGGTGCAAGAAAAATGTCGGGATAGATTTGTTGAAGAATGTCAACATTTGTTCGGAGAATGAATTTGTTCTTCGTTCGGATATGCTCATCGCACTCGGCGGTGATGGAACGATGCTTTCAACCGCTCGTCTCGTCGGCTCGAAAGGAAAACCGATTTTGGGAATCAATCTAGGAAAGTTGGGATTCCTTGCCGAAGTCTCAATCGAGGAAACGCATCAGTGTATAGATGATATAGTTCAGGGGAAATATTTTCTTGAAGAACGGATGGTATTGGAAGCAAAAAGTCTTTCCGATAACGAATTGTTTTATGCCTTGAATGAAATTGTGATTGATAAAGGCGCGTTGCCGCGTGTGATTGAATTGGAAACCTCTGTGGATAATGATTACATGGTAACGTACTCGGCGGATGGAATAATTCTCAACACGCCGACCGGTTCAACGGCGTATTCACTCGCAAGTGGCGGTCCGATTGTGAATCCATCGTGCAAGGTCATTACGATCAACCCGATAGCGCCACACACACTATCCGCACGACCGGTAATCGTTTCAGACGCAAGCGAAATAAAAGTTAGTGTAAAATCAACCGGACATTTTGCTCACATCACTGCAGATGGACAAGTGGAAAAGTTTTATGATACTCCTACTGAGTTCGTTGTTCGGAAGGCAGATTACAATATAAAACTTGTGAAACGGAAACAACGAACGTATTACGACTTGTTGAGAGCGAAACTTCAGTGGGGAAAAGATATTCGAACACAACGAACTGCACAATGAAAGTTCAAACAAAATATATTTGTCAGTCATGCGGGTACGAATCGCCGCGATGGATTGGGAAATGTCCCAATTGCTCGCAGTGGAATACGTTTCAGGAAGAAGTTGCTGAGAAAGTTTCTGCCCGGAAAACGGTTAAGCAAACACAATTACAAGCAGTCCCGTTAGATGAAATCATTATTGATGAAGGACAGAGGATACAAACGACAAACTCGGAGTTTGACCGTGTGCTTGGCGGAGGAATTGTTCTCGGCTCGGTCATTTTATTAGGCGGCGACCCGGGCGTCGGTAAATCAACCTTGATGATGCAACTTGCAGGGCAACTTCAGAATTATGTTGTGCTGTATATTTCCGGTGAAGAATCAGCTAAGCAAATCAAA
>JACPVN010000363.1 GCA_016191715.1 Ignavibacteriota bacterium
TCCGCCGCGCACAGCAACATCGCCATATCCTTCGACAAAGTTTTTCTTCTCGAAACCAAGTTGCAGAAGTTGTTCGATGAGTTGTTGAAAATTGTACTCCTGATTGACAGAGAGTTCAATCGTTTGTTGCTGAAATTTTTCCGGCGCAGGAACATGCTGAACAATCGAGTGGGGCGAGGCAACGACGACGAGTTTATTTCCTGTCGAAAGTTTTTTCAATGTTTCGATTTGGGCGATAGGCGAACTCATATCGAGCATTGTCGCCGCGTGCGACGGATGAATACCAAAGAGACTTACATTTAGCTCGCCCAGCAACACCGCACAATCATCCCGAAGTTTCTCCGCTTTCTCCTCATCCGATGCAACAAGGACAAGCTGAGTTTCACACTGCTTAAACACCGACTCTGCAACAAATGCAAGCAACGAGCCAGCAACATTTCTGATGTGTAACGATTCGCCCTGTTGCATCTGTTGAATAGAATCGGTGAGAACCCGAAACGGCGATGCGGCGAAAATTATTTTTCGGATTGATTTACTATCGGTCATAGAATGTACGTGCGACTCACTTAATTTTCAGGAATAGATTAAAACGTTGAGATTTGTATGATGTTGTTGAAAAAGTGAGTCGCACTTGCTGGTTGAACTTATGAGACAAAAAACACGAATCCCTTGCCATCAGGAAATTTCAGGATAGCAAAGGTTGGTTAGAAGGTACGGAACAATGGAAGGAAAATCAAATAGGATGCGTGGAAAGGATTCAATATTTATTCATGGATATGCTTTTCTCTCCTCTTTTGTTTGATACTGCTTCTCCGTTTCTTCTGCTCAAGTCGTTTCTCTTTTTCTCCGGCAGATGGTTTTGTTTTCACACGTTTCTTTCTCACTGCAAGTGCGCGCTTCATCAAATCAACAAACTTCTTGATTGCTTCTTCTCTGTTTTTGTTTTGTGTCCGATGTTCCTGCGCGGTTATATGAAGTACGCCTTCCGAGTCAATCCGGGCTTCGAGCCGGTGGAGAACTTTTTGCCGTTGTTCATCTGTTAAACTAGGTGATTGAAGAACATCAAACAACAACTCAACTTTTGTTTCGACTTTGTTGACGTTTTGCCCGCCGCGCCCGCCGCTACGGGAAAAACGAAACGTTAATTCCGAAAGTGAAATGGAAACTGTGTGGGTAATGATAAGTAATTCAGCCATGGTGTATAAACATACAAAAATTCTCAGGAAGTGTTTCAATGCTTAATAGTGAACCACAAACTCTCTAAATCCAACCATAATCAAAAGTAGGACATACTAATAAAGTATTACACTTGACAGAAGTTGGAAAATTCATTATATTGTCGCCATCATATTGAAAGGAACTCTACCATAGAAACTATAGCAACAAGAAAAGGACAAATCGTTATCCCCTCAAGGATTCGCCGTCTGTTTGAAATAAAAGAAGGGACGAGAATCCAGATAGACATTGATGAGGAAGAACACACCATCGTGTTAAAGCCGATAACGAGGGAATATATTTACAGTTTGCGCGGCAAGTTCAAAGGGAAGGGCTTGATGAAAGAATTGATGGAAGAAAAAAAACGTGAAAGGGAACTCTGATGCCTGCCAAACCGAAAGCGTATGTGCTCGATTCGTGGGCGATTATTGCGTACTATGAAGATGAACCGGCAGGAGAGAAGGTAGCGAATCTTCTTGTTGACGCGAATGAACATGCGATTCCCTTGTGGATGAGTGTGGTGAACGCTGGAGAAGTTTGGTACACCATTGCAAGAAGGACATCCTCTGCAGAAGCAGATGCAACGATAAACGAACTTCATAAGCTCGGCATACAGTTCGACAATGCTGAGTGGAAAATCACCCGGCAGGCGGCGGTGTTTAAGTCGAAACATAAGATGTCGTATGCGGATGCATTTTCAGCCGCGCTTGCGTTGCAAAAGAATGCTCATCTTATTACGGGGGATAAGGAGTTCAAAGAAGTGGAAGATGATGTAAAGATTCATTGGTTATAAACAATTAACAAAGGACTAAGAACATGGAACAATTAAACAAACCTTTTTGGTGGAGAAAAGCGGATTCATATAGTGAATTTCAAATCCAACGAGCAAAATGGAATACATTAGTTCCTGAAATAACGTTTGTATTATTGATTTGCACTGCGATAAAAGAGCGTATAACGATAGA
>JACPVN010000364.1 GCA_016191715.1 Ignavibacteriota bacterium
AGAAAAATCCCTTGCAATACTTAGAAAAAATCGTTAATTTAGACCCGACATTTAATAAACTATTTAACTCAGTTTGCTGTACAAATTTAACATGGCATTTGATTACGCAACAAGTTTCTGGTTAACGATACTGGGTATCTTTTTTCAACGAGTGTTTTCCCCCGATTGCGTCAGGGAACAATTGCCCACTTCGTTCCGTTACTTCGCTCCGGCCAAGGTCCGGTTGCTTCGTTGCACACATTCTTACCGGCGACAATTCTTACAGCGGGATTATTTTTGGAGAGGCTGTCCGAACGACAGCTATCGAAAGGAACGAGGTACTCTACATGAAAAAAGAAATTATCATCAACGAAACAGCGAATGAAATACGCATTGCAATTACAGAAGATAAGCGGCTTGCGGAACTGTACGTTGAGTCTCCTGAGAAAGAACGTCTTGTAGGCGATATCTTTTTCGGAAAAATTGCCCGTGTTATGCCGGGCATTCGGGCGGCATTTATTGACATAGGCCATAAACAAGATGCCTTCCTCCATTTTTCTGACATTGGTGAATCATTCAACGAATATTCTGCGCTTGTTGGTGAAGACGATGCGGATATTGATGACGATGATGATGATGATGATGCGGAGGAGGATGATGAAATTCCCGGCTCCACGTCAATTGTAGAAGTTCCTGCAACTCCAATTTCTAAAGGTCGCTATGAATCAAAACCGCGGCAACGTTACAGCAGACCACCGGAAAACAAACGAACAAATCCTAACTTAACAGCAGGTCAAGATATCATCGTTCAGGTTACGAAAGAACCTGTTGGACGAAAAGGCGTCCGTGTCACTTCAGAAATTTCTCTCCCCGGTCGCTTTCTTGTTTTGATGCCGTTCAACGGACGTATCGGTGTTTCCAAAAAGATTCCAAATTTCCGGGAGAAGCGAAGATTACGGAGAATTGTCAGAAGTTTATTACCAAACGGCTTTGGCGTGATTATTCGAACTGTCGCCACTGACCGTGAAGAATCTGCAATCAAGCAAGACCTTGAAAAACTTATCGAAACGTGGCGTGAAGTTGAGAAGAAGGTAAAAGCAGAACAACCGCCGACACTGTTATACAAAGACATGTCCACCACGTCGCATGTCATTCGCGATTTGTTCACAGATAATGTGGAACGTGTTGTTACTGATTCCAAGCGTCTTCATAAAGAAATTCGAACGTATCTTGACCAAAACTCTGCGCACCTGATTGATAAAGTTGAACTGTACAAAGACCGCGAACCAATTTTCGATGCGTATGGTGTTGAAAAAGAAATTGCCACTTCGTTCGGCAGAAAGGTTTGGTTGAAGAGCGGCGGCTACATCATCATCGAACAGACGGAAGCGATGGTTGTTGTTGACGTCAACAGCGGACGCTACGCGGCAAAGCGAGAACAGGAACAAAACTCACTTCGTACAAATCTTGAAGCTTCGAGGGAACTTTGTCGTCAACTTCGCTTGCGTGATATTGGTGGAATTATCGTCGTTGACTTTATTGACCTGGAAGATGATTCGAGCAGGAAGAAAGTCTATGATGAAGTGAGGAAAGAGTTCCGGAGAGACCGTGCGAAAGTTACAGTTCTCCCGATGACTGAATTCGGGATTGTGCAAATTACCCGTCAGCGAATTCGACAAAGCGTTCTTCACAGTTTCAGTGAGCCGTGTCCGGTCTGCGGCGGCGCGGGTCTTGTGCAATCGAAGGCAACAGTGGTTAATCATATTGAACGCTGGTTGAGCCGGTTTAAATCTGAGGGTCCTGAGTTACGACTCACACTCAAACTCCATCCAAGTCTCGCGGCATATTTGAATGAAGGATTTTGGAATAAGCGACGTGAATTCATGCTGAGATTCCGCGTCATCATCAAACTGGAAGAAGACCCGAAAATGCCTGTTGCAGAGTATCGCTTTTTCTCAGTCAAACAAAACAAAGATATTACCGAAACATTTGAATCTAACTAAACATTGGCTATGAAAAATTTTCTTGACACTGCAAACTTCAATGAAATCCGTGAGGCGGCAAGTACGGGTTTGCTTGATGGAGTCACTACCAATCCAAGTCTTGTTGCAAAAGAAAATCGTCCGTTCAAGGACATCATCAAAGATATTTGTGGAATTGTGAAAGGCGATGTAAGCGCCGAAGTAACCGCCACCGATGTCGAAGGGATGCTGAGCGAAGGGCGTGAACTTGCAAAGATTTCCGATAACGTCATCGTCAAAGTTCCGCTCATCAAAGATGGTTTAATTGCCGTTCAACGGTTCAGCGCGGAAGGAATTCGTTGCAACGTAACGTTATGCTTCTCGCCAACTCAGGCATTGCTGGCGGCGAAGGCAGGCGCGTACATCATCAGTCCGTTCATCGGTCGGCTTGATGATATTAGCCAAACAGGAATGGAACTTATCAGTCAAATCATTACGATTTACAGGAACTATAATTTCGATACGCAAGTGCTTGTTGCAAGTATCCGTAATCCCGTTCACGTTGTTGAATCAGCAATGCTCGGCGCAGATATTGCGACGATGCCGTATGGCGTCTGGACGCAACTCATCAAACATCCTCTCACCGATATTGGCTTGACTCGTTTCCTTGAAGACTGGAAAAAAGTACAAGCAAAATGAAACAGACTGCCTTCACACAAATTCACCGGCAACTCGGCGCAAAGTTAATTGAGTTCGGTGGATTTGAAATGCCGGTGCATTATACCGGCATTATCGAGGAACATAAAGTTGTTCGTACTTCCGTAGGTGTGTTTGATGTTTCACACATGGGTGAAATTTTCATTAAAGGAAACGATGCACTTGCACTTGTCCAACGTCTCACTACGAACGATGCTTCCAAACTGACTCCCGGAAAAATTCAATACTCTGCAATATGCTATCCCGATGGAGGCATTGTAGATGACTTGCTCGTCTATTGCCTGGGCGATTCGTACATGCTCGTCGTGAACGCTTCGAACTTGCAGAAAGATTTCGAGTGGATGAAATCGAATGTCGGTTCGCTTCAGGCAGAAGTGAACAACAAGAGCGATGAGTTCTCCTTGCTCGCGGTGCAAGGTACGCAATCATGGGTTACACTTCAAAAACTTATGGGTGTGAACTTGAATGAAATGCCGTACTATACGTTCATTCACGCCAATGTTGCC
>JACPVN010000365.1 GCA_016191715.1 Ignavibacteriota bacterium
GACGACGACACTCACCGGAAGAATGTTTGCCGACGCAGGGAAGAAATATGCGGTTGCAGGGAATATAGGACAGGCATTTTCATCCGTTGTCGGTCAGTTGGATTCCACTTCAACTGCAGTGCTGGAAGTGAGCAGTTTTCAACTCGACCATATTGATACGTTTCATCCGAAAGTTTCTGTCATCTTAAACATTACGCCCGACCATCTCGACCGTTACAGCGGTTCATTCGACGCATACAAAGAATCTAAAGGCAGAGTGTTTCTCAATCAAACAAAATCAGATTATTTGATTTACTGTTACGATGACCGTCAAACGAAAGACCTTGTTTTCTCGAAGGCGATTTCGTTTGTTCGTGCGCTTCCTTTCGGGTTGAAGCGTGAGTTTGAATCGGGTGCATATGTAAGCGACGGAAAAATGTTCACGTGCATCGAAGGAAAAGAACAGGAAATACTTCAAACGAAAGAAATAAGCATTAAAGGAGTACACAATTTATATAACTCAATGGCGGCGACACTTGCTTCTCAGGTCATGGGAGTACCTGTGGCATCATTCCGTGCGACGTTGAAAAATTTCAAAGGCGTGGAACACCGGTTGGAGTTTGTGCGGGAAGTGAAGGGCGTAAGGTACATCAACGACTCGAAGGCGACTAACGTTGATTCGGTTTCGTACGGACTGAAAGCGTATGAAAACCCGATTGTGCTTTTACTTGGCGGCAGAGATAAAGGAAACGATTACTCAGTGTTGCATGAAGAAGTGAAAAAGCATGTCAAGACCATTATCGCCATCGGCGAATCTGCTGACAAAGTTGTGAAGTCGTTTGAGTTGCTGACGAACATTGAACGAGCATCTTCAATGAAACAAGCGGTTGAGATTGCATACCGCATTTCGGGTGCTGGCGACATGGTTTTGCTTTCACCTGCATGTGCTTCGTTTGACTGGTTTGAAAATTATGAGCATCGCGGTCGCGTGTTCAAAGTGTGTGTTCATCAACTTGAGGAGAAATAATCATGTTCCGTCGCAACCGTGTTGATTTGACGTTACTCATATCCGTATTGACGCTGATGTTTATGAGCATCGCGATCGTCTATAGTGCATCAGCCGCATGGGCTGTAAAAAGTTATGGCGGCTCGGAAGATATGCTCATCAAACATGCCGGAAAAGTTGCCGTCGGTTTAGTGATGATCATGCTAGGAATGACGATTGACTATAAACGATTGAAACATCTCTCGACGCTCGGAATGATCGCCGCTATCATTTTATTATGCACAACGCTTATTGCAGGCGTAGTCTCCAAAGGCGCTGTTCGTTCGTTTCTTGGAATTCAACCGTCAGAGTTTGCAAAATTCGCTTTGATATTTCATCTCTCCGCGTTAGCCGTGACCTATAAAGAAAACATTAGAGTATTCAAGGATGGTTTTATAAAAATGCTGGGCTGGATACTTGCAGTGACAACATTAGTTATGCTTCAACCGAACTTCAGCATGGGCGCGCTTATTTTCGGTTTGGGAATTCTGATGTTGTTTTTAACGCGAGCCAAAGTAACACATCTTTGCTCGATGTTTCTCTTGATAATTCCTGCAATCGGTTTTTATATGTGGAGCGCTGAATACCGGAAGAGAAGGATTTTGGATTTTTTCTTCGGCGTCAGTACCGGGGAATCAAGTTATCAACTCACGCAAAGCAAAATCGCATTCGGCGTTGGTGGAATATTTGGCGTCGGACCGGGTGATAGTCATCAGCGCGATTTCTTCCTCCCCGAATCGTACGGAGATTTTGTCTATGCAATTATCGGTGAAGAATACGGAATGATAGGAACCATTGCTGTACTTGTCCTCTTCATCATCATCATGTACCGCGGAATGAAAATTGCTCAGGCAGCGGAAGATATGTTCGGAAGATACTTAGCGCTTGGTATTACAAGTGTCGTCACACTTTTTGCAATCGTGAATGCCGGTGTTTCCGTCGGGATGTTTCCAACAACCGGGTTGCCAATGCCGTTTGTCAGTTACGGTGGTTCCTCTATGATATTCACAACATTTGCTGCCGGAGTTCTGTTGAATATTTCTTCACAAACAAACTTATTCCCGCGTGAACGGGAAACTGTGGTTGTGGTTCCCGAACAAACGAACGGAACCGCTGTAGGAAAGGTGTATTGATGTGGCAGGAGTTCGTGTCATCTTTGCGGGCGGCGGTACAGGCGGACACCTGTTTCCGGCAATCGCCATCGCAGATGAACTCAAGCGACTTGTTCCTGATGCAGAGATTGAATTTATCGGAACGAAGAATAAAATCGAAGCGAGAGTTGTTCCGCAAAAAAGATTTGCGTTCCGAACAATCTGGATTAGCGGCTTCCATCGTCGTCTCCGACTCAGTAATTTTTTGTTTCCGTTGAAAGTTGTCGTGTCGTTCATGCAATCATATTCAATCATTAAACAATTCAAACCGGATGTGGTCGTCGGAACGGGTGGTTATGTTTCGGGTCCGATTGTGTACACAGCATCGGTATTGAGTATTCCGACATTGATTCACGAGCAGAACAGTTACCCCGGTGTGACGACAAGAATGTTGGGAAATCATGTCAAACAGGTTTGCATTACGTTTGAGCAATCCAAGAAATATTTGAAGCGACAGGATAACGTCGTATGTACCGGAAATCCGACACGTGCTTCGTTAGAGAAGGTCAACCTGGCTGATGCGTTCAACTATTTCGGTTTTGATTCATCAAACAAACAGAAAACATTACTCGTGTTTGGCGGAAGTTTGGGAGCGACAACAATCAACAATGCTGTCGTTCATCATCTTGAAAAATATATCGAACGAGGATTCAGAATTATTTGGCAGACCGGCAAAGAGGATGTTGAACGAGTGAAATCAGTAACTGGCAAAATCTCCAAAGAATTCTTATGGTTGAATGTGTTCATTGACAGGATGGAGTATGCGTACGCACTCAGCGACTTAGTGATTTGCAGAGCAGGCGCAACAACGATTGCTGAATTGACACGGCTCGGAAAACCGGCAATCTTAATTCCGTATCCGTTCGCCGCGGCAGACCATCAGACGGAAAATGCAAAAGCGATGACTGAAGCCGGCGCGGCATTGATGGTGAAAGATTCGGAAGCGAAAGAACGATTGTTTGATGTCGTGCAATCGCTCATGAATGATTCTGGAAAATTACAGGCGATGTCGAATGCGAGTAAACAACTTGGGAAACCAAATTCCGCCGAAGAAATTGCACAACGCATTATCAAGTTAGGTCGGAGATAGTAGAAGTATGTTAGAATCACTTCCTCCCGATGCAAAAGTGTTCAAGTACAAATTGGACTTTTATTACATCCAAGCAATTTTCTATCTCGTTGCACTTGTACTGTGGGCTGGATTTCGCGGAACGTTTTCACTCCCGAAACTTCCGCCGATGCAGGCAGACCCGATTTTGTACATCATCCTGACGTTCGTTGTCGTGTCATTACTAACTGTGCTGTTGAACAAATTGCGTCAGCGGCGACTCATTATTCTGCAGGATAGAATGGTGTTTCACCGGAAGTCGTACGAGCGTGAAGTCTTGTTTTCGGATATTGAATGGATGTATATCGGTCGTGAGCGGCGTGTTCAAACTGCCGGAAGATTTCAGGTTGTCTTATTTAAGTTGAAAGACCGCCTTCGATTGATTCGAATTCGAATCGGACGATATGAACACGAAGATGAACTACTGATTGAGATGGAAAGGATTGCCGGGATTGTTCCGAAGATGAAACGTCCGATGCATATACTGCGCACTCCAAGAATCGCTCAACAACTTTTTTCATAGGAATAGAATTATGAACGCGACTGAAGTTCTTCAATTTGTTGTGTTAGGTTTTGCTGTCGGAGTTTTAAGCGGCATGATTGGAGTCGGCGGCGCGGTGTTTATCGTGCCTGCGCTTGTGTACTTGTTTGGTTGGGAACAACA
>JACPVN010000002.1 GCA_016191715.1 Ignavibacteriota bacterium
GCGCGGCAAATAAAAACGATTTCAAACGAAGCATCCTCTTTCTCTCATTCTCCGGTGAAGAACTTGGAACACTCGGCTCGACATACTTTGTAAACAATCCTACTATCTCTCTTGACAACGCAATCGCAATGTTAAACATGGATATGATCGGAAGAATGAAAGAAAGCACGCTCGTTGTTGAAGGAATGGGAACATCACCGAACTTTGAAAATCTTGTGAAAAGTCTGAACGATGATACTTCATTGAAACTCACATTAAAACCTGATGGTTACGGTCCAAGCGACCATGCACCTTTCTATTCCAAAAATCTTCCGGTGATGTTTTTCTTTACCGGTACTCACACAGATTATCACACACCGACAGATACATGGGAAAAAATCAACTATGAAGGTGAACAGAAGATTGTCCGGTTCGTTTCAAAAGTTGTGAAAGAAGTTGCCAATCTCAATGAGAAGCCTGCATTTACAAAAGCCGCTTCAAGTCCGATGGGTGGAGACAGACCGGGCGCACGCGTAAGTTTGGGAATAATTCCTGACTATGCTTCTGAGATTGCCGGGTTACGAATTGGCGGAACACGAAAAGATAGCCCAGCCGAAAAAGCAGGTTTGAAAGAAGGTGATGTTATTATCAAGTTTGGAACGAAAGACATCAAGAATATTTATGATTACATGTATGTCTTAGGTGAATATAAACCTGGCGATGAAGTTGATGTAGTTGTCAAGCGCGGCACTGAAGATATAACTGTTAAAGCGAAATTGGAAGACAGGAAATAAGGAATCTGTTTTGCGAGAACGAAGTGACGAAGCAATCCAACTGTTTACCACGTATCAAAATGCTGAGATTGCTTCACCCCGCTGAAGCGGTGTTCGCAATGACTTCTTAATGACCTTCAAAAGAAAACCCCGATTCGCTCGGGGTTTTCTTTTTTTGGAAACTGAAAACTTTAAACCAGAATTTGAAAATTACAAACGGAAATCGAGTTGTACACCCACTCTGTTATCGCGGTTCGATGGAAGTTGATCAAGTCCGCTTCCAATTCGTTTCACGTCTTCCCGAATGGTGTCGGAGTATTTCAAAATTAACTGGAGTGTGGAGAGGACCTCATATTTCATATACAAGTACCATCGCACTCCCTCGCCGTAAAGAATCGGGACGGACAAAACACCGGGGAGATCGTTTTCGTACTCAGCAACTCCGGCATCGAAAGAATCTGTTTTGAAAAAGACTAATCGGAAATTAAACCATACGTTTCTTGTAGCAGTTACGCCAACATCACCGTATCCAAGCCATCCTGCTTCACGAATAGCATTATTGTTCTTCTTCATATCAACGTGTTCAACACGACCGCGGAGTTTTACATTCTTCGAGAGTTTATAGTCTCCGTTCAATCTGATGGATTGCTTCGTTCTCATAACATTATCTTCTTCCATCCGTTTCCGGGAATATCGAAGTGTGGTGAGGAGTTTGTTTATCAATCTCGATTCAATATTCACCATAAAATCGTTGCCATGTGAAGGATAAAGTGATGAAAACGTCGGTTGCGGAAATCTGAATACATCAAAGTAACTTGAAACGGTGAACAAGCGATGAAACTTCATCCTCGTTCCGAGATACCAACCTTCTTCGTTTGCCAGGTCAGCGCCTTCTGAAAAACCATTTCCGTGAAGATTAAAAAATCCTGAACCGTAATTTCGGTATGATGAAAGAATGTCAATTTGTTGAGTTGGTTTCAGAACAACGCTTGAGTTTCCTGCAATTGTTTCTGAACTACTTCTCCCCCATTCGCCAAACAACTGTAATTTATTTAAAGAAAAATGATAATTCAGTGATACAACCTTGTTCTTTTCATCGTTAAATCCTTTACTCAACATTAAGGGAAGCGAATAATTTGAAGTGTATCCGTTCAAACCGATAGAATTTGTCTCAGAAATTTTGTATGTAATACTCCCGCCTATAAGATTTTCAGTGAAGGTACCTTGCTTTTGTTTCTCACTTTTTGTTCTGTAATAACCGGAAGTGTAAATACTAGTAATTGTTTCCGTGCCTGAGGTTGTATCGAGCGTTCCATTCAGATTCCTTTTTGAATAAAATCCTATCGTAGAGAACTCTGAAGATTCAAATTGAAATGCAACGCCACGGAGAAACGCATTTTCATCAGCAGATGAATAAGGAACCAAGCCGCGGGGCTTTCGTAGTACCGGCGCGATAACATTTACTCCCTTACTTACATCATA
>JACPVN010000099.1 GCA_016191715.1 Ignavibacteriota bacterium
CGGGATTCTCCGCTCTGTATGTAACAGTAATGTTCTCTCCGACTTTCGGCTTTTCGGGAGTGATAGAAACGTGAGATGATTGTGCGAAGGAAAAGAACGAAGACAAGATGAGAAACGAAACAACGAGAACCAGTTTCATAGAAACCTTTCGTGATAGAGGTAATAATGATGAAAAAACTTGAAACAAAGTACGAAAATGATGATTGGGAATCAAATCAACGAATGGAGTCTTGACTATTCTCGTTTTTATTTAATGAGAATACATAAAATCGTCAACCAGCTGTGCTTTCAATTCTTTGCAACTCACTCCAACTTTTGTACATTGTTGCCGGTTAATTCGCAGTCCAATTTATTTAACATCAGGAAAAAAATATGAATACCTCGTTACAACGTGTGTGGAGAGTGACGATTTCATGTGTTCTTTTTTCGTTGGCGCTTACTGCCCAACCAAAGTATCGCACGTTCACTCAAGAACAGTTGGCTCAGAAGGAAGAACGAAACGCAGGGAAAGCGATTGCAAGTCGCGTACGTTTCGTTGTGAAAAACAGATTTGACACTGTCAAAAATGTTCTGTCGGCAACTGTCTCCTCACCGATTATTTCACTCTTAGATTCCGGCGGTTTTCCGAATCTCCGGATAGCAAATTTCAAAAAAACTATTGTCGCCGAAGGGAAAGAACTTCAGCCCGGCGACTCGGTTGTATTTCATGCAATCGTGAAGCGGAAAGTCCCCGGCTCGAAAATTACCGGGTGGCAGATGCGCACAAAAGATTTCTCGGCGGTGCAAACCCCGAACAGTCCCGGCGCAGGTGTTACAACCATTACTATCACGCACGGAATTCCCAGTCCGCCTATTCCCGCAAGTGTTGATGAACAAGTTATCGCTCAACCAACCGGCGGCAACGTTCGCGAATATCTTTATCAAAAAGCAGTAAAGAGGCCGAAGGGAATTATTCTCGGCGTAGAGAAAGCAGCAAAGCCGGCAGGATGGGTTCGCTCGTTCAGTACAAACACAAAAGCATTTCCACATACAGGCGCGGCTCGCTGTTTCGATTCCGTTGTGATGTCAACGAAGATGAAACCATTCGACGGCGAAGTGAAAAACCCGTCAGTGCGGATGCACAATAATCATCTGCTCGGTTCTCTGCACGCGTTGAAACTTTCCATCCTTGCAAACGATGCCGGAGTAACCGAACCGTTCGAAGCCGATGCAACTCCGCTCGGTTCGCTTCTCTATTATGATTCCGCACATGCCGGCAACCCGTTTAACAATCTCACGGTGAGAGAGATTTGCAAACTTACTGACACAGCGCTAACGTATTGCAGGAGATTTTCTTCCGAATACTACACGGCTCTTGACCAAACTATCACGAGTATTGTTGAAATGTTTTCCGGAACGATCGAAGTCAACTCAATGCGTCCGATGAAAGTGAAAGGAACAAAGACACTTGAAGAAGTTACGTTCCTTCATGCAAATCCGTTTGCGAATGTTCCTCAGCGTGAATCTGAAGAAGCAGTTGATAACATCCCTTATGAAAACAGAATGTTGTGGAATTATCCCAATCCGTTCAACCCTTCGACAGTAATAAGTTATCAGTTAAAAGTTAAAAGTGTTGTCACACTTAAAGTATTTGATTTGTTGGGGAGAGAAGTTTCAACTCTGTTCGATCATGCTGAACTTGATGAGGGAGAACAATCGGTTGAGTTTGACGCCGGAAATCTTTCAAGCGGAACGTATTACTATCGTTTGATTGCCACGGATGTTTCTAACGGAAGTGTTTTCACTGACGTAAAGAAGATGACGTTGATGAGATAGTATCAATTAAGAAAATTTTCAACCCCGCTTCGGAAATCTGAAGCGGGGTTTATTTTTTGCGCCAACGTTCACAACCTATCTACCCGCGTTGTTTGCTTTGCCTTGATTCTTCACGGATTGCATTGCCTGCTCAAGCGTTTCCTCGTTTCCCAGATAGTGACTACGGAGCGGTTTCAGATGTTCGTCTAATTCGTACACCAGCGGAATTCCGGTCGGAATATTCAAACCGATAATTTCATCATCCGGGATGTTGTCGAGATACTTCACCAGCGCACGAAGACTGTTTCCATGCGCGGCAATGATAACACGTTTGCCGGAACGAATCGCCGGCGCAATCACTTCATGCCAGTAGGGAAGAAACCGTTCAACGGTATCTTTCAAACATTCTGTCGTCGGTAATTCTTTTTCAGTGAGATTGTTGTAACGGATATCGTGTCCGGGAAAACGCGGGTCGGTTTTTTCTAACGACGGAGGTTGGATATCGTAACTCCGTCTCCAGATGTGCACCTGTTCTTCGCCGAATTTCTGAGCGGTTTCCGATTTGTTCAATCCCTGCAACGCGCCATAGTGTCGCTCATTTAATCTCCATGAGTGCTGAACAGGAAGCCACAAGAGTTCCATTTCATCAAGCACATACAGCAACGTTTTAATCGCACGCTTCAACATGGACGTGTAGGCAATGTCGAACATAAAGCCCTGTTCCTTCAACAACTGCCCGGCACGTTTCGCTTCCTGAATTCCTTGTTCTGAAAGGTCAACATCGGTCCATCCCGTAAATCTGTTTTCTTTATTCCAATCGCTTTCTCCGTGACGGAGAAGTACGAGTTTGTGCATTGGTTTCCTGTTTCTAAATTAAAAGTTGAACTAATTTACCAAAGATAAGAAGAGATGCGGAGAAATCCATAAGCATCTGAAGAAATGAAAAAGCATATTGCAGGCAGATGGAACAGAACAACAAGACAGCGTGTTCTACATAATGTCATCCATCTTAATAACGTGGAAAACTCCCGATTTTTCTTATATTCAACCCTTACAAACATCATGAAAACTGTGTGGATTTATATAGTTGGTTTTGCGTTCCTGTTCTTTACGGCAGAATCTCAGCAGAAGAATGTTGAGATAAAACTGAAACTTGCTCAGAGTTATGAACGAAGCGGCGATTATGAAGCCGCAGTCAAACTCTATGAAGAGGCATACGCGAAAGATTCAGCAAACTATGCAGTGTTTGAATCGCTCAAACGATGTTATCTTCTAACAAAAAAATATCCTGAAGCAATTTCCATCATCAACCGAAGGTTACTGCACACGCCGAACGACCTTTCGCTTTTGTGTCAACTCGGTACGATTTACGTTCGTCACGCGGATGATACAAGAGGATTTGCGGCGTGGGAACGTGCTATCCTTCTCGATTCGACAAACGAAGTAACGTATTCACTTGTCGCAAACTCGATGATGGAAGTCCGTTTGTTCGAGAAGGCAATTGAAACGTACAAACGCGGACGACGCGCCTGCAACAAAGATAAACTATACATCACCGACCTTGCGTACCTTTACGGTAGCACGTTAAACTATGCCGATGCAACCTCCGAGTATCTGAAACTTGTGAGAGAAAACCCTGCGCAGTTAGGATTCGTTCAATCGCGCATGGCAAGTTACACGAACCGTGCCGACGGACGGAAAGCCGCAACCGAATCGGTTGAACAAATTACAAAAACTGAAACGGAAAACCTTGCCATATCTCAACTGCTTGCGTGGCTCTACATGGAAGGAAAGCAATACGACAAAGCGTTCGACGTCTATAAACTCATTGATAAAAAAACGAATGCCGGCGGGCGCGAGATTTTTAATTTTGCCGAGCGCGCATTTCGGGATAAATCATTTCTCATTGCCTCACAGGCATATCAGGAGGTGGTTAGCGCGTTCCCGAAGTTTCTTATGTTGCCGCAAGCAAAATTTGGATACGCAAGAACGCTGGAGGAACTAAGCGTAATAACCGACACCCTCAAACTCTTCGGCAACGTCAGTCCGTTTCAAAAAGAAGTGAAACCGGCAACGGAATCAGAGCCGCAATTTACCGGCGTCGTCTTGGCGTATAAACGTATCGTGAGTGAATATCCGAAAACGGAAATTGCCGCTCGTTCGCTTCTCCGCGTTGCATCACTTATGTTTGAACGCTTCTTCAATCTCGATGAAGCACAATCCACACTGAATGATTTTTTGAAAAATTACGGTCAGTTTATTCCGCTTGCCGTTGAAGCGAAGTTATTACTCTGCGATGTTACGCTCGCTCAGGGAAATCTTGACAAAGCAGAAGAGACGTTGAAATCCATCAGCGATATACGTCCCGTTTCGCCTGAGAACAAAGATAAAACCGGTTTACGGCTTGCTGAAATCACGTATTTCCGCGGGCAGTTCAAAAGTGCGATGGAACAGTTGGGAAATGTTATGAGCGATGTCATGTCGAACACGACGAACGATGCGCTTACGCTCCAGATTTTCATACAGGAAAATCAGGAGAAAAATTCTGCCGCGCTCGGCGAGTTCGCCAAAGCGGATTTCCTGAAACGACAGCGAAAACTTTCTGAAGCGCTCGCCATCTACGAAAATATTTTCAAGAGTGATGCAGAATCGGAAATGGCGGATGAAGCGCTGATGAGCATCGGCGATATTCACGCGCAAATGCGCCGATTCCCCGAAGCAGTCGCATCGTACGAACGACTTGCAACCGACTACGAAGAAAGTATTAACTTAGACAAGGCAACGATGAAGACCGGACAGATTTATGAACTCGGCATGAAAGATAAAGCAAAAGCCATTGAGGCGTATCAAAAATTATTAGAGAAGTTTCCCAACTCCATTTTTGTGAGTGAAGCGAGAAAACGGATTCGGGAGTTAAGAGGAGATACTATATGAGTTTTCAGTTTCCGGTTTCCGGTTTTCTGTTGAATGCTGTACTTGGTACTTGGTACTTAGTACTTGGTAATATCACAAAGTACAAAGGACAAGGTACAAAGTACTGTTCACTCTTTGTTCTCTGTTCTCTGCTCTACGCTTTACCGATGCAGGCGCAGAAGGTTCTGATACCGATGGACCTGAAACAAACCGAGCATCTCAAAGCATACGGCATCGCGTATTGGGCGTTAACAAAGAACATCGAAGTGGATTGGTTGCTGAATTATCGCGGCGGCTCGTTTATGATTGATGCATTAGAGTTGGTTTCGACCGAGTGCCGTGTGCGGAATGTTTCATTTGAAGAAATCAGCGGCTCAATGGCGGCACAAATCTATGCAGAAATTCAGCAGGAAGATAACAACATGGATGTCGTGCGATTGGAAAAAGCGCCCCGTGTCGCAGTCTATGTTCCGCCCGGTTTTGTTCCGTGGGATGATGCGGTGACGATAGCGCTTGAGTATGCAGAAATTCATTACGACAAAATCTGGGAGGATGAAGTCATGACAGACAAACTCGCGCAGTATGATTGGCTCCATCTTCATCATGAAGATTTCACAGGACAGTATGGAAAGTTCTACGCATCATTTTCTACTCAACCGTGGTACATCGAACAACAAATGATGCACGAGAAGAAAGCGAAGGAACTCGGTTTTAGAAAAGTTGCCGAGATGAAGAAAGCCGTAGCGAGAAAAATCAAGGAATTTGTTGCGGCAGGAGGATTTTTGTTTGCCATGTGCTCGGCAACGGACGCGTTCGATATAGCGCTTGCGGCTGAGAAAACAGATATGTGCGACTTCATGTACGACAGCGACCCGCCCGACTTGAATGCACAGAAGCGACTCGATTATTCAAAAACTCTCGCGTTCGAGAATTTCACCATTGAAATGAATCCGCTCCGTTATGAATACTCCGATATTGACATACCGCCGAGCGACATGGTGGCGATGCTCAATCAGGAAACGGATTACTTCACACTGTTTGATTTCTCCGCCAAGTACGACCCTGTCCCGACGATGCTGACGCAGAATCACGCAAACATCATTCGCGGATTTCTTGGTCAGACAACCAACTTCAAAAAAAGTTTAATTAAAAAAACAGTGACGATTCTTGCAGAGAAAGAAGGGACGGAAGAAGTGCGGTATATCCACGGCAATCTCGGACGCGGTACCTACACATGGTACGGCGGTCACGACCCGGAAGATTACCAGCACGCAGTCGGTGACCCTCCAACAGATTTGAAGTTGCACAAAAATTCTCCCGGCTACCGTTTGATTCTCAACAATGTGCTGTTCCCCGCTGCGAAAAAGAAACAGCAGAAAACATAGAATTACTTCATGCGTGTAGCCATCATTTCCGACATCCACTCCAACCTTGAAGCGTTGAACACCGCGTTCAGTGTCATTGCTGTAAAAAACGTAGATGAAATTATTTGTCTTGGAGATGTGGTTGGCTACGGTCCGAATCCGAACGAGTGTGTTGAGGTGGTTCTGAAGCATACGCAACACATCATCCTCGGTAACCACGATGAAGCAGCGGTCAATCTCGCTACAGCGGAATATTTCAATCCGTACGCGCGCATCGCCGCCGAGTGGACAAACAAAGAACTCACACAAAAAAATAAGGAACTGTTACGCAAACTGCCGTACACTATCGAACGACATGGACTTTTGTTTGTTCATGCCTCGCCGTTTCAGCCGGAGTTGTGGTATTACATTGTTAGTTTTTCGGACGCTCAAAAAAATTTCCGTTACTTTACTCAGCCGGTCTGCTTTGTCGGGCATTCGCACGTACCGATAATATTTTCGGATGATCTGTGGACTCCGGATGTTCAACGCGGCGGAAAGTATATCATCAATGTCGGAAGTATTGGTCAGCCGCGAGACCACGACCCGCGCCTTAGTTTCGGCGTTTTTGATACGGAAACATGGCAATATGAAAATGTCCGTCTCGAATACGATATGAAGGAAACTGCACGGAAAATCCGTATCGCCGGCTTACCGACCATACTTGCTGACAGGTTATTTGACGGTAAGTAAAGGATAACTTCAGTTACTTATTTACTGTTGAGCAAATTTATCCTCTCTACCAAATCCTTCTTCAGCAGATAATAATGAGAAAGCAGTTTTCCATCATACACAATACTGAACACTCCATACACGGAAGGAGATTTCGTCAGAACATCCTTCGCACTTTTCATTTCAACACACCTATAATTGATTCCAAGTTCCTTCGCAACTGTTTCAACTGTGTTGGTTGCGTCTTCGAGATACGGACATTGGTCTGACCGAAAAACGGTTAAACCGGATTGATAGTGTTTCGTTCGCTGTTCGATATTCTTTACAAAACCTGGAGAAGGAACATCGCGGAATTTCTTCACAAGCAATTCAAACGTCGGTGGCGATGCATCAACCGATTCGAATCCGTTGTTTAGCAGGATGTTTTTTCCGGCAAGCCAATTTCCTTCGCTCGTTACCATTGCAACGCCATCCATTTTTGATTTCTTCGAGTCGGCGATACATCCATCAAGTAAAAGTTTGGAGAATCCTCTCCCTTTGCTCTGACCAACTACCCAGAGACAATGAATGACCATAAATCCTTTTGCGTTGATTCCTCTCCAAGCAAATTCGCCCGGAACGTATTCGATAAATCCGCGCGCAGGCAGAGGAAGCATTTTGATTCTCAGTCCTTCGTCGAACCGTGCCTTCAGCCATTCTAACTTTCGTTTATATCCATCCGATGTTCTTTTGCTCATGTAACAGAAAAAACCTGTTTCTTCCACGTTCTCAATCGTAACATTTGTTATTTTGATGTTCATGTTTTCATCGGTCAGATATTTTTAATACAGAGTAGTTGTACAAAATAATCTTTACAAAGATAATTTTTCTTCAAGCCGTTTCTTCACATCCTTCCACTCGCTTTCGATGATACTGAAATATACCGAATGACGGATTCTTCCGCCTGGCGTTATCATGTGGTTGCGAAATATCCCTTCTTCTTTCGCACCGATGCGGAGAAGTGCTGCGCGCGATTGCAAATTGAGTGAATCTGTTTTGAACTCGGCACGAATGCATCCGAGTGTTTCAAACGCGTGCGTAAGGAGAAGAAGTTTTGTTTCCGAATTGATGGCAGTTCGTTGCCATGGGCGAGCAACCCACGTCCACCCGATTTCAAGTCGTTTGTTTACATGATCAATATTTCCGTAGCGTGTACTTCCGATTGCCTTGTTTGAATTATTTTCGATGATTGCAAACGGAAGCGCGGTTCCTTCCATTTGCCATTTCATTGCTGTTTCTATCTATGTTTTCATATCATCAGGAGTCGTCATCACCGTCATTGTTAATTTCCACAATTCATTATCAAGCCCGACTTCACACAGTTGGAGATGATGATGCATTGAAAGCGGTTCGAGACGGACTTGAGTTCCATGCAGGATTATCGGATGAAGAATCATATTGTTTTTCTACAGAACAATAGTGTAACAAGTATTAAACAACATCAAGGGTTGTTCTAAAAACTTCAATTTAAAATATTTAACCGCTAATCACGCAAAGGAATTCACAAAGTGGCACAAAAAAAGATTATCATAACAATACACAGTCTCATTTCATCAAAACGAATTTTTTTGTTATCGAAGTATAGCCGTGTGTCAATCGGTACAGATAGATTCCACCCGGCAAGTTCGATGCATCAAGTGTAGCCGAGTAGATTCCCGGGTACAAACGGTCATTCACGATGGTTGCAATTTCCTTTCCGAGAAGGTCGAACACTTTCAATGTCACCGCTTCATCACCGGAGAAAGTGTCAATTCCAAAGTCGAACTTTGTTGTCGGATTAAAGGGATTCGGGTAATTTTGGTCCAATCGAATCGCGGGCGGAACAAAAGGCCGTTCATGAAATCGAATGGAAGTTAAGGTTGTATCTTCTTGAAAAAAGTAAGTCGTATCAATCGGGAGATTGGTATAATATTGTTTCAGTCCGGTTGTCCAGAAAATTTCGATTGAGTCAATCAGTGTTGCAGATGCAAGTCCGAATTGTAACGTCGGGCTGATTTGCGAACAGTAACTCGAACCACCATCCACGATTCGAATTTGACTTCTTCCACCTGCAACAACGCGTGTTTTGGTTCCGATTGCATACCGGTTTGTAAGGACTCCCTCCAAATGTATTTTCACCCAATGGTTGTTTCCGGTGTGATTGTTTCGTAAGACAAGATTGTTACCGTTGATGTTTGCAACGATGATATCGAGGTCGCCGTCGTTATCGAAATCTCCGGTTGCCGCGCCGTACCCGTCGGTTGTGAGAGCCACATTCGCACTTGCGGCAATATTTTTGAAGACTCCGTTCCGGTTCTCGAACAGCAAACTCTTGGTCAAATCAAATTGATATGTATTGATAATGAAAATATTCTCGTCTGCGTCATTGTCAAAATCAGAAAAAACGACGCCCCAGGACATTCCGTTCGTATCCGCGCCGCTTGAGTGCGAAATATTGTCAAACGTTCCGTCGCCTTTGTTTTTGTAAAATCCGCCTTCGCCGATTCGTGTGATATAAACATCCTCCCAACCATCGTTGTTGAAATCATTCCACGTAACACCCATGCTGTTTCCCGCCCCCACCGATTGCAGATTTGCAGAGGCGGATATTTCAGCAAACGGAAACGTTCCGGTGTTCCTGTACAATCTGTTGACATCGAAACCATCATGCACACAGAAGAGATCGAGCCAGCCATCGTGGTTGTAATCAATCCAGGTCGGTTGCATTGCAATAGTTGAGGAAGGTCCGCCAATCTGTGCTGCGGAAGAAACATCGTCGAACGTAATTGTTCCGCCGATTGAAATATTTTTATAGAGCAAATCTCCGCGACGGCGTGTTGCTACGAACAGGTCAATGTTTCCATCCTTGTCGTAATCGCCAAGCGCCGCACCTCCGACCGAAATGCTGACATCAATTCCTGAAGTTGTGGTAACGTCAGTAAATGTTTCGTCTCCGTTGTTCCGGAAAATTTTCGAGAAGCCGAGCGAATCTCTTCCGCCAATAAACAGGTCAACGAACCTATCGTTGTTGAAATCGCCCCAAAGTGCTGTCGGATAACTTCCACTGACTCCCACATCTGCTGTATCAGTGACATCAGCAAAAGTCATATTCCCGTTGTTTCGGAACAGCGCCGTACCGTAGACCCCGCCGACAATTGACCATCCCGCCACGAACACATCATCCCAGCCGTCATTATTGTAATCGGCAATAGCAATTCCATAACTGCTGAGATTAGACCGGAGCTTA
>JACPVN010000366.1 GCA_016191715.1 Ignavibacteriota bacterium
CGCGGAATGATGGAAATGCCCGCGTACACATTCGAGCAGGAGCTTGCAAAACTTGATGATATCCATTTTCATTTTCTGGCTACTCCGAAACGTATTCTTGGAAATGCTTCTGTCGAGTCAATTGAGTGTTTGAGAATGAAACTCGGGAAACGCGAAAAGGGAGGGAAAAGAAAAACTCAACCCATCGGCGGTTCCGAATTTCAAATAAAAGCCGACATGGTGATTAAAGCAGTCGGTCAGAGTGTGAACATCAGCCACCTTTTTAAGATAGCGGAGTTGAAAACTCAGGAAGGAAAAGTTTGGATTAATCCGAACACGATGCAGACATCGAACCCGAAATACTTTGCCGGTGGTGATTGTATCAATGGCGGAAAAGAAGTAGTAAACGCGGCGGCAGATGGAAAGCGCGCGGCGCATGGGATTGATAAACTGCTTCGGCACAAATCCCCATAGTAAATATGACTTTGGAATTTTCTCCTCATGCAGAGTACGAATTATTAGCTAGGAGTATAGACCGAAAGATTGTGTTAGAAACGTATTTGCACCCCGACATGATTGTTAAAGGAAAACGCAAACGAACGATTTATCAAAAATTGTATCATGATTCTCTGCTTGAGAAGCCAATGCTTTGCAGTGTCGTGGTTGAAGATAACGCAGGAATACCTTACATTGTAACCGTCTATAAGACGTCTCAGATTAAAAAATATTTATCAAGGAATTGATCAATGAAAATAATTTATGACCCTAATACTGATATAATGAATGTTATCTTCAAAGATGATAAAATCAAAGAGAGTGACGAAGTAAAAGAAGGAGTTATCATTGACTATGGGTTCGATGGAACTATTGTTGGATTTGAAATTCTTGATGCCCGAAGTCATATAGCACAACCCCAAATGTTTAGTTATGAACTACGCGAACAGCAAGTAGCATAAATTCTTAAAACGTGAAACCGGGAAATATTCAACTTCTATGTTATCCGCGATGGAAAACAATGGGGAGAAGAATAGATTCGTATATTGGTAAGCAAGCTAAATCATAATCATATAGTAACAGAAAAGGAATACGAGTGGAAGAACAATTAAAACAATGGACAAAAGACCAACAACGAATATTGATGGAATCGTTTCGGAAAAATAAAACTCCTTTATGCCCAACCGATAAGGCTGAACTTCAGTTATCGTTTCGCGGGAAACCCAAAGGCAAACACCTGCAAGAGGTACATTACCTCTGCGGAACGTGCAACACGTCATTTGATTTTCAACCAACGGGTGAAGATATGAAGTGGCGAAGGATGAATGGTCCGAAAAAATAAGTTCGTTTTAATAAGTATCGTGCATCTTGAACCCTGAGACAGGTCAACAAAGAATCAATGGAATAACGTTATGGTCGATCTTTCAATCAATTGTGCAGGAATAAAATCACCAAACCCGTTCTGGCTTGCTTCTGCGCCGCCGACGAACTCCGGCTATCAGGTGCAGAAAGCATTTGAAGCAGGTTGGGGCGGTGCGGTCTGGAAAACAATCGGCGACCCGGTGATGAATGTGTTCAATCGCTACGGTGCGATTGATTACAACGGACAAAAAATATTCGCGCTCAATAATATCGAACTCATCAGCGATAGAAATACCGAGACAAATCTCAAAGAAATTGCTGAGACGAAAAAGAATTGGCCCGACCGCGCCGTTATTGTTTCACTGATGGTTGAATCGAAAAAAGAAACCTGGCATAACATCGTGAAGCGAACAATTGATACCGGCGCAGATGGCATTGAATTGAACTATGGTTGCCCGCACGGAATGAGCGAGCGAGGAATGGGCGCGGCAGTTGGTCAAGTGCCTGAGTATTGCGCGATGATTACCGAATGGGTGACAGAAATTTCCACAATTCCTGTTCTTGTAAAATTGACCCCGAATATTGCCGACATTCGTTTTCCTGCACGTGCCGCAAAAAAAGGAAAAGCGCACGGAGTTTCTCTCATCAATACTATTAATAGTATTATGGGAGTAAATCTTGATACTCTTGAAATTTCACCTTCAGTAAATGGCAAGGGAACACACGGTGGTTTAGCAGGTCCGGCTGTGAAGCCGATTGCGCTCAACATGGTTTCGCAAGTTGCAATTGACCCGGAAGTCAATCTTCCCATTTCCGGCATCGGCGGAATCACGACATGGCGCGATGCGGCGGAGTTTATTCTCCTCGGTGCAACAAGCGTTCAGATTTGCACAGCGGCAATGCACTACGGTTTCCGTATCATCAATGATTTGACGGAAGGACTTGCAAACTGGATGGAGGAAAAAGGATTCAATACGATTGAAGATTTTCGCGGCAAGTCGCTTTCGTGTATTACTGATTTTGGCAATCTCAATCTCCTTGCAAAAACCGTTGCGCAGATTGACGAGAAGAAATGTATTCAGTGCAACTTGTGTTACATCGCTTGCGAAGATACGGCTCATCAATGTATTGATATGATTCCGATGAACGGAAAGCAACAGCCGAAAATCCGTCAGCAGGATTGTGTCGGGTGTGCGCTCTGTTGCCTCGTCTGCCCGGTTGAAAAATGTATTTCGATGGTTCGGAAAGATGATGGCAAGGAAGCAATCACGTGGAACGAACTTGTCAATCAACTTCCCCAACCGATGACGTGGGAAGCGCTGAGACAGTTTCAGGCGAAGCACGGGATTGAAATACATTGACGAAGTATTGTGATGAAATTCAATGATATTGAAATTCCGCCTGAAAAATTACTTGAATATTGTCTAAACTCAGAACATCCTGAGGGTTGTCATAAAGCCCGTATATTTAAGGTTGCGTTAGGAATCGAAAAACATACTTCGGAAAAACTCGTAGAACTGTTACATGAATCGGTACATTTAGGAAATGCTGAATTTCAATTTGACGATAAATTTGGAAAATACTATCACATTGATTACCAAGTACAAGGTTTGCACCAAAAGGAAATTTTGAGAAGTTTATGGATTGTTCCTCATGTTCAAACGAAAGCACGTTTATTTAGTTGTTATGTTAAATCAAGAAAGGAAAAAAGATAATGCCCGCTCCTAAACCGTTTGATGTTGTTGCTATATTATCTGATTATCCTGAGAAAGATGTTCGTCGCGGAATGGTAGGTACTGTTGTCGATACTCTTCCCAGCGAGCATGTTTTGGTAGAATGTAGCAATATAGAAGGTGAAACTTTGGTTCTAATAGCGTTGGATGCTGATGATGTGCTTGTTTTAGAAAGAATAACATCTTCAACTGTATCCACTCTTCTTTGAGTTTATGAAAAAACCTCGTGCTTTTCTCATTCATTGGAATAAAGAAGAACTAACAGTAAAGGTTCAACTTCTTCGCTCGTTTGGATTTGTTGTCGCATCGGAACATGAGAATGGCGCAAGGGCGGAAAAGAATATTCCTGCAAAATTGCCGGATGTGATTGTTGTTTATCTTTCACGGTTACCTTCTCACGGTCGCGCTGTAGCAGAATATTTTGCAGAAAGAAAATCAACGCGGCATATTCCGCTCGTTTTTGTTGATGGCGACCCGGAGAAAGTCGCAAAGGTGAAACTAAATATCCCCTCAGGCGTGTTCACTACCGAAGATAAATTACCAAGTGTTTTATCATCACTAATTAACTAACAGTTCTTAACAAATTATAAAGGAATAACTATATGACAGAAAAAGATATGTGGCTTCAAACAAGAGAGATGGAGTTACAAACAACATTGCGAGTCTTGCGGGCGGTACCGACACACCGGCTTGATTACAAACCGCACGAAAAATCGCGCTCGGTAAAAGAATTGGCGTGGATCTTCGCCGCCGAAGAAGCATTTGCCGGAATGATAATCAACGGCAAGATAGAATTCGGTGGTGAGATGCCGTCGCCGCCTGCAACGATGGATGAAATTCTTGGAGCGTTTGAAAGCGCTTCCAAGGCAACTAATGATCGGGTAAGAATAATGACTGACGACGATTACAATTCCATGATGGATTTTCCTGTCGCACCCAATAAAATGGAGAAAATGCGAAAAGCGGATTTGTTATGGATGATGGTGATGGATGCAGTGCATCATCGCGGTCAGATGTCTGTCTATCTCCGTCTCGTCGGTGGAAAAGTTCCTTCTATTTACGGACCGACAGCAGACGAACCGTGGATGTAATTCGGTTTACGGTTTCCTGTTTTTAGTTTTCAGTTTGATTCTGAAAAAGTAACCCGTAACCTGAAACCAATCACTATCAGGTTGAATATCGTTTATACGATTGATATTGCTCATCCACCGCTTTCGGGCGATGAAGCAGAACATGTTCTTGGTTCGGCGCTGAGAAAAGTTCAATCCTCTCCTCACTTCCGTATCCTGAAAATCATTCATGGATACGGAAGCGGAGGGAGAGGCGGCACGTTGAAGACGGTTGTACAAAATTGGATTCATGTGAATCGTACAAAGATAAAATCATCTGTCGAAGGGGTGAATATCAATCCTTTCGATGCGACAGTTCAACGGCTCTGTGCCGAATGTCATCTCGTTGCTTCGAATGATTTGGGTGAACCGAACAAGGGAGTTACCATCGTGTGGATAAAGTAAATCAGTTTTCTGATTCCTGTCTTCAGTTTTCAGTTAATAATAATTGAACCATGAAACACGAAACCTTTTATCAATAAAAACAACAAATGAAAAAATAAGTAAGGCAACGTATGTCAACACTCATTCGTAACGGACGCATCATTACTGCCGAGCAGGATTACACGGCGGATGTTCTTATCGAAAAAGAAACAATCACTGCCATCGGCTCGAGTCTTCAAATGAAAGCCGACAAGGTGATTGATGCAAGCGGAAAGTATGTTATTCCCGGCGGGATTGACGTTCACACACACATGGATATGCCGTTCGGTGGAACGACATCAAGCGATGATTTCGAAACCGGGACGCGTGCGGCGGCATTTGGCGGAACAACATGTTTGATTGATTTTGCGATTCAAACGAAGGGACAAAAAATCCGCGAAGCGCTCGACATTTGGTGGAAGAAGGGGGAAATCTCGACGATTGATTTCAGTCTGCACATGATTGTGACCGATTTACCGGAAGCACATCTCGAAGATATGAATGAAATGGTGCGGGAAGGAATTACCAGTTTCAAACTCTTCATGGCATATCCGGGAGTGTTGATGGTGGATGATGCTACTATTTATCGTGCTATGAAAAAGACAGCAGAAAACGGAGCGCTTGTATGTATGCACGCGGAAAATGGAAGCGTGATTGATATGTTTGTTCAGAAGGCAATCGCGGAAGGAAAGAAAGCGCCTATCTATCACGCACTGACACGTCCGACAACGGCGGAAGGAGAAGCGGTGAACCGTGCAATAGCGCTTGCACAAATGGCTGGCGCGCCGGTGTATATCGTCCATCTTTCTTCTGCTGATGCATTGGAAAAAGTTGCCGAAGCGCGAGACCGCGGCATTCCCGCATTTGCCGAAACATGTCCACAGTATCTTTTACTTTCGATTGAAGATATGGAGCGACCCGATTTTGAAGGAGCGAAATACGTATTCACTCCGCCTCTGCGCGAGAAATGGCATCAGGAAAAACTTTGGGCAGGTATCAAGAAAAATACACTGCAGGTAGTTTCGACTGACCACTGTCCATTCTGTTTTAAGGAACAAAAAGAATTGGGACGCGAGAGTTTTGCAAAAATTCCGAACGGCGGACCCGGGGTTGAAAACCGCTTACAACTTCTTTTTCATCACGGCGTCAACATGGGAAGAATCTCGGTGAATCGCTGGGTGGAAATTGTTTCGACTGCGCCTGCAAAAATGTTTGGTCTCTATCCTCGTAAAGGTACTATTTCCATCGGCAGTGATGCTGACGTAGTAATTTGGGATCCGAACACGGAGCATACAATTTCTGCATCAACACACCACATGCGGGTTGATTATTCCATGTTTGAAGGTTTCAAAGTAAAAGGAAATGCAGAAACAATTCTTTCACGAGGAGAAATCATTGCTGACAAAGGCACATGGTTCGGTAAAGCAGGACGCGGGAAGTTCATCAAACGAGATGTTTTTGCTGGTGCGTGGAAATAATGACTTCTAATAACTATTTCGGATAAGAAGATGGATATTGATAGATTAAAGTGGGTAGCTTTTGCTAATAGACGACCAATCAAATTAGAAGTAATAGAGAAAAACAAAACCATAGATATTAAAAAAAACTTTTTCGGTAGAAGATTAATTTATGAAGTAGACGGTCAGATTTTCACTTATCTCTCGAGTCAGCCAGAAGAATTTTTTCTAAACACAACTGTAAGTGAAAAGATAGGTAAGGATTGGAAATTTGAAGATAGTCTGATTATTCTATTAGCTCGCGATGCCCTCCAACAAATTACCAGCAATACACAAAGCCATTTTGTTTCTCTCGATCAAAGGCTTACCTACCTAGTTACAGCAAATGAGATTTCCAATGCCATTGCCCAGGAAGGACGATTAGCAGTAGAGGAGACGAGGCTTCATTGATTGAATTATTTATTCTCGCATTTGAGTTTGATATTATTCTTAGCGAGATGGATATATATATAAGCACTAATTTTTCTGAATCAGAAATTGCCAGGAAAATTGATTTATTCAAAAAGAGAAACTTCATAGAATATATTACCGATAGAGGCGGCTATGCAATACCAAATCATTCTAAGTTGGACGAGTTAGAAAAAAGACATGATTCATTAATAAGAGAAACTTTCCAGACTTTATCGTCAAGTATTGCACCTTATTCCCGATATATTAATCCAGTTAAGCCACTGATAAATAAGTCAATTGCATTCATTGGTATTCCATTTAGGATGGAAAATGAAATCAAATCAATTGAAGAAACTTGCAGGTCTAATGGTTTCTTCCCTTACATAATTAGCAGTGATGGCAGATTTGATGCTTTTCTTAATAAAGTACTGGGAGCTATCTTAATGTCAAAAATCTGCATTTTTGACTTGACCGATTACAACCCAAATGTTATGCTTGAACTTGGTGTTGCTTTATCAAGTGATCGAGACATCATAGTCATTGCTAATGAAAACAAATATAATGAGACAGAAAAAGAGTGGATAAATAAAATTAAAGAAGAAACAGAATCAGAAGATTTCAAAAAGCTTGAAACAACTTTAGAAAATGCAAGATTTATAAAGCTTGTTCCGTCCGACGTGAGGGAACGATTTGTTCATCTTTATAAGGATACTGAAGACCTAAAAATAAAACTTAATTATTATTTCAATCAATTGCATTAAAGTTTGAATGAGGTAATTGGGTTAGATAGATTGCTTGCGCCCACTCTTTATTCGGTTTTATTCATTTCATTTTTTTCTCTTATCTTGGGGGCGATGAACGGTAACGTGTTCAAATATTCAATTATCTTCGGCATCTGCTTGATTGCTTTGTATTGCTTCGGGTATTTCTATCCCGTGAGTTTGACTTGGGGATTTCATTTCCTCGGATTGTTGCCGAATTATTTTTTCGTGATGTATCTTTTCGGTTCTGTTCTTTACCTTTTGTTTATATTCACAAAAACGGGCGAACACTTTGTAGTGAAAAGTGCAAGGTTCATGGAACGGCGTCCATGGAAATTTCTCTCTCTTGTAACGGGAGTATTTCTTGTTGCGACAGTTCTGTTTAAGGTCAAAGCGCCGTTGCTCGGCGACGGATTTTTTCTTGTAAGAAATTTCTCCGAAGCATTTCGCGGAATCTCCCCGCTCGACCTTCGGAACGAACCGTTGGCGACATATTATTATTATGGCTTCACTCTTGTATTCGGAACAAGTACGTTTGAAGGATTTCTTCGAGCGTTTTGGATTGCAGGCGGTGTCAGTGGAATCGCTTTTCTTGTTTGTTCATTTTTTATTGTTCGAAATCTACTGGTGGATGCAACGACGCAACTCATTACTTTTTTGTTTGTCTGCACTGCATCGTACATGCAACTGTTTTTTGGATATGTCGAATCGTACTCGATTGTTCTCACCGTCATTTCATTGTATCTGTTGTGTTCTATTTTATACCTCAAACAAAAAGTACAATTTATCTGGCTTGCGCTTTGTTTTTTTCTTGCGTGTGTATTGCATTACCTGTCTGTTCTTTTACTACCATCATTGTTCTACTTAATGGTTCACGAGTGGAAAGAGCGTGGTATCAAACAAATTCTTGTTGGAACGTTGCTCATCGCAACCGGCGTATCCATCATCCTTTTGCTTGCTGAATTTTCCATCGAAAATCTTCATGCATATGTTCCGCATAAACATTACCTCACGGTTGAAGAAAGCACAGAAGTATTTGAAGCATACTCGCAAGCCTACACACTATTTTCAATGTATCATCTTACAGATTGGTTTAATCTGTTCATTTTACTTTGTCCTGCACCTCTCTTCATAATCGGTTTGTCGTTGTTCAAGTGGAAAACAATTGCTTGGAAATCGTCGGTCATAGTCTTTTTACTTTTCCTGATAGTACCATTCATACTGTTCACCTTTATTGCAAAATATGATTTGGGAGCCGCGAAAGATTGGGATATCGCGGCAACGTTTTTTCCACCAATAGTTCTCTTTGCTTGCTTTATCTTCTTTCATGCGGAAATAGTAGAGTCGAAGAAAATAGCTCTGATACTGCTTGGAATCTCGGTATTGAACTCAACCATGTGGTTTACTCTGAACGCACGCACTGATTCAGCAATTGCCCGTGTGAAAGTGTTGATGGATCCAAGGAATGTTTCACACCTGGGACATTATGCTACGTCGCTTCATCTTGCAATGTATTACCATCAAACGGGAAATCATTCTCCGGCAATTGATATATGGAAAGAGTTTTCAAAAAAATATCCTCTCGACCGTCGCGGGTATCTGAATATTCTTCAGAATATCAACACTGTAAACAACCATGATTATAAAGAAATGAAAGAAGTGTATGAATCATGGGTGCGGATTGACTCTGCCAGCCGGCAGACCATTGAAGGATTTTCGAAGTTTTGCATCGAAGCAGGGAACTATTATTTTGAACACGACCAGCCGGCACAAGCAAAAGTATTTTACCATCGTGCTACGGAATTAACTCCGCAGTTTGCAAGAGCGTTTAATAATCTGGGGAGTGTGTATGCAGTGCAGGAAAGTACAGCTCATGCAATTACATATTTCCTTCGCGCTATAGAATTGGATTCGGCATACGCCGATGCGTACTACAACCTTGGTAATGCATACTATGATTCTCATGAAAAAGCATTGGCGAAAAAATATTATGAGAAAGCAGCGCATTTAGGAAACTCTTTTGCTCAAGAATCCTTGAAAGAGAGTCAATAAAATCCACCTGTTCTTTATTTCGGAGAAATCATGAAACACGTACAACAAGAATTAGTTGAAATACCTGTTGAAGAAATTCAGCATAGTCCGCTCATCAACGATGACATCGCACCGACAAAAATTTCTCAGCGGACGTGGACGACATACAACATCGCCGCGTTGTGGATTGGAATGTCGGTCTGCATTCCCACGTATATGCTTGCAAGCGGTTTGATTGCCGGTGGAATGAACTGGTGGCAGGCAATTCTTACCATTGCTCTCGGCAACATCATCGTTGTCATTCCGATGGTGTTGAACGCGCACGCAGGAACGAAGTACGGTATTCCGTTTCCGGTTCTTGCACGAGCGTCGTTTGGTGTGCTTGGCTCAAATGTTCCTGCGTTGCTTCGTGCCATTGTCGCATGTGGATGGTTTGGCATTCAAACATGGATTGGCGGACAAGCGATCAACGCGATGCTCGTGGTTCTTCTTCCGTTCTGGAAAGAGATGGTGATTGGTCCGTGGGTGAGTTTTTCAATTTTCTGGGGGATGAATGTGTATTTCATTATCAAAGGAACGGAATCCATTCGCTGGCTTGAAGCGCTTGCCGCTCCGTTCTTGATTGTTGTCGGACTTGCATTGCTTGGTTGGGCGTACGTTCAGGGTGGCGGCTGGGGACCGATTCTTTCTCAGCAAAGTAAATTTCAAACTGCCGATGAATTTTGGAAATTCTTTGTTCCGTCTCTCACCGGCATGGTTGGATTTTGGGCAACTCTCTCGCTCAACATTCCTGATTTTTCCCGCTACGCGAAAAGTCAGCGAGAGCAAATGCTCGGACAAGCGCTTGGGCTTCCACCAACGATGACATTGTATTCATTCATTGGCGTCGCCGTTACTTCTGCAACGATTGTTATTTTCGGAGAAGCGATTTGGGACCCGGTAGTTCTTCTTGCAAAGTTCGATAATCCCATCATCATCGTGCTTGCAATGATTTCGCTTCTGGTAGCAACGCTGACAACGAACATCGCGGCTAACGTTGTCTCGCCTGCAAACGATTTTGCTAATCTCTTCCCGAAGAAAATCAGTTTCAAAACTGGTGGACTCATCACTGCCGTCATCGGAATTGTGATGATGCCGTGGAAACTTCTCTCTGATTTCGGAACATACATTTTCGGCTGGTTGATTGGCTATTCAAGTTTTCTCGGTCCTATTGCCGGAGTAATGATTGCAGATTATTTCATCATCCGAAAGCGGGAGATGAACCTGAAAGATTTGTATCTCCGAAACGGTGAGTATGAATATTCCCGCGGCTTTAACTCGAAAGCGCTCGTTGCTTTTGCCTGCGGAGTAGTGGTTGCGCTCATCGGTTTGTTCGTTGAGCCGCTTCGCTTCCTGTACGATTACGCGTGGTTTGTCGGGTTTGGTGTGGCATTTGTGGTGTATGTGGTTTTGATGAAAAGGTAATTCACTCTTGCCCGTCCGAGGCGGGTAAATGATTTGCCAATGGCATCCCTTTGGGAATTGGAATTATTGTTATTTGAACTTCAGTATATTTTGCAATAATAAAGTTGAAACTTAATTCAGATTTCCCTATACTTACGGTGCAATGCCTTTTAAACGCTATGAAATTTGGCTTGATGAAGACAACGTAATCTTTGTTTACTTTTCAACTGTGAAAGGTGAACTTATTGAATATGTTGTCAAATACATCTCATACATTGATGGGGAACCATACGAAATTTTAAGATACGACTGTGCGCATGATGTTGCTCATATTGACATTCTTGATTCGGATGGAAATACGGTTGAAAAACAATGGCTTCCTCACTTGAACTTCAAACAAGCGTTAACCTCGGCACGCTACGACATCGAACATAATTACCAATTCTATCGAGAAAGATTTATCAAATGGCTCAAAGAAAAAAACTGACAAGACCTCCTCGCCCCAAAAAAGACTGGACGTTACGGGATGTAATTTCCGATCTGAAAAAAGCCGGAGCAAAGGAAATTACTGACGCGATGATGAAAAAAGAACCGTATAAATCGTTCATAGGTAATACTCTCCGAAATGGAAAATTAATTTGTGAATGAATAGAGGAAGTAAAGGATATCCATCCTCTGACGTATAGACTTTTTTATTTAGCAAATATCACTATGAAGTTCATTTATGATAAAGAAGTTGACGCCTTAAGTGTTACATTTCGCGACACAACCGTCATTTCAAAGGTGTTGGCTGAAGGGATTAATGCCGATTACGACACCGAAGGAAAATTAGTCGGCTTGGAAGTGTTGGATACTGTTAAACGATTTGGAAACACAGAAACGTTCAGGCAAGTTGTAATTGAAGGAATCGGTTCTTCTGTGGAAGCAGAATTGGCGGTTCACTAAGACAAAATATGTTATCAAATTAACTACATGATCCTTGTTAGTACAGTTTGGTAAATAATTCCAAGTGAACAAAGTTCTCTCTACACTGAAACAATACTTCGGCTACACTTCTTTCCATCCGTTGCAGGAAGAAATTATCACCGACCTTCTCAATGATAAGGATGTGTTTGTGCTGATGCCGACGGGCGGAGGGAAATCGTTGTGTTATCAACTGCCGGCAATCATGCGGGAAGGAGTTACTGTTGTCATTTCTCCGTTGATTGCACTCATGAAAGATCAAGTGGACGGATTGCGGAAGAATGGAGTCCGTGCATCGTTCATCAATAGTTCGATGAATGACGTGGAAATCGAATCGGTACGAAAAGAATTGCTGGCGAAGAATGTTCAACTGCTCTACGTTGCGCCGGAGAGAATGAAACTCGGAACATTCCTGTCGTTTCTCAAACAACTCAACGTTCGTCTTTTTGCAATTGATGAAGCACACTGCATTTCGGAATGGGGACATGACTTCCGACCTGATTACCGTCAACTCACGGTGTTGAGAAAAGAGTTTCCATCGGTTCCGGTTGTTGCGCTTACTGCGACAGCCGTTCCTGCAGTTCGGGAAGATATTCTGACGCATCTTCATTTGAGGAATCCTAAAACGTATGTTGCAAGTTTCAACCGGCAAAATCTTTTCTATCAAGTTCAGCCGAAACAGCAAACGTATCAGCAACTCCTCACGTATCTCAACAATCATAAAAACGATTCCGGAATAATTTATTGTTTCAGCAGAAAAGGAACGGAATCGCTTGCGGAGAAATTGAAGGATGACGGGTACAAAGTTCTGCCGTATCATGCCGGATTAGATGCCGTAACCCGAACGAAGCATCAGGAAATGTTCATCAATGATGATGTGAATATCATCGTCGCTACGATTGCGTTCGGGATGGGAATCAACAAGTCGAATGTGCGATTTGTGATTCATCATGACTTGCCGAAAAATATCGAGGGATATTATCAAGAAACGGGGCGCGCGGGGAGAGACGGTTTGCCAAGCGATTGCATTTTGTTTTTCGGCTACGGCGATATTGTGAAGATAGAATATTTCCTCGATCAAAAGCCGGAAGTGAGAGAACGGGAAATCGCGTATGCAAAATTGAAGGAACTCGTTCGTTATGCCGAAAGCCGTATCTGCAGAAGAAAAATTCTCCTGAATTATTTCGGTGAAAAATATTCCGTTCCTAACTGCGGCAACTGCGATAACTGTCTGAACACCCGCGACATGATTGACGGAACAATCATCGCGCAGAAAATTATTTCATGTATCACTCGGACAGGAGAACGGTTCGGGATGAATTATATTGTTGATGTTCTGCTTGGAAATCCGACGGAAAAGATTTTACAGAACCGTCACGGAGAACTAAAAACATTCGGAGTTGGCAAAGAATACTCGAAGCGGGAGTGGCAAAGGTTTATTCGTGAATTGACAAGTTTGAAAGTGATTGATGTTCAGGAAGAACCGTATCCTGTATTGAAACTGAACGATGCGAGCATGAGAGTGTTGAAAGGTGAAAAAGTTCTGCTTTCCGATCCTCATGTAGAAAAGCATCTTGTAGAAAAGAAAGAAGTAACAACATCGGTTGATTCGGAGTTGTTTGAAAGTTTGCGCCGGTTAAGAAAGGAACTTGCCGTGCGTGAGAACGTGCCGCCGTATCTTATTTTCTCCGATGCAACACTCAAAGAACTTGCAAGCAAAAAGCCGACGGATGTTTCTGAACTCAGCACAATTACCGGAATGGGACAAGTGAAACTGCGGCGATACGGAAACATTTTCCTGAAAGAAGTTCAGAGGCATGTTCAACCGTACGACAAGTCTGCAATTGATAAACACGACCATGATTATTTTTCCACAAGTCCCAAAGGGATGGATTCCCATTCGGATGAGTATTCAAAGATGGGTACGAAGTGGACGGAAGTAGATGAGCAGATTCTTATTCGGGAATATTCAGAAGGGAAATCTATAAATGATATAGCTTTGATTCTTCAGCGAAAAGAAGGAGGAATCCGTTCACGGCTTGCAAAGTTAGGGTTGATTGAAGATGAAAATTATTCCCAATAATAATTCTTGAGTTCACTCGTTGTCAATTGTACAGATTATTCACTTGTAATTATTGTAATTATTGATATTTTCATTATCCTGTAACACCAAGAATTTCAAGTGAATTAACATCAAACCATCAATCATGAAGAAACGAAACAATCAGAAAGCTCCGTTATCTGGAATTCGAATTCTCGACCTCACCCGTATTCTTTCGGGTCCATTCTGCACCATGAAGTTAGGTGACATGGGTGCGGAAGTCATCAAGATTGAACAGCCGGGAAAAGGAGATGACACCCGTTCGTGGGGACCGCCCTTTGTGAAAGGCGAGAGCGCGTACTTTCTCAGCGTCAACCGGAACAAGAAAAGCGTTACGCTTGATTTGAAAGCGAAGGAAGGAAAAGAAATTCTCACCAAATTGATTAAGTCGTGCGATGTGCTGGTGGAAAATTTTCGCGCGGGAGTAATGGAGAATTTGGGATTCAGTTACGCAAAAGTGAAGAAGTTGAATCCCCGGCTTGTGTATTGTTCAATTTCAGGTTACGGTCAGACAAGCAGTCGGAGTCACCAGCCGAGTTATGATTTGATTGTGCAGGGCGAATCGGGTTTGATGGATGTTACCGGATTTCCGGATGGAGCGCCAACGAAAGCAGGAATTTCTCTTGCTGATGTTACGGCAGGAACACTTGCGTTTGAAGGAATCTTGCTTGCACTTTTTCAACGAGAGAGAACGGGAAAAGGTCAGCAAGTGGATATTAGTTTGTTGGATGGATTGCTTTCGTTGTTCGCCTATCAATCTCAAATCGCTCTTTCCTCCGACAGGAAAGTAACGCGCAAGGGCAATCGTCATCCGACTATCACTCCGTATGAAACGTTCGGGACGAAAGACGGGTTCATCAATGTTGCGGTTGGAAGCGAAACGCACTGGAAGAATTTTTGTACTGCAATCAAGCGGATTGACTTAATCAAGCATGAACAATTTGCAACCAACTCGAAACGTGTTGAAAACCGTGAAGCGTTGGAGAAAATTCTTGTTCCGATTATGAAATCAA
>JACPVN010000003.1 GCA_016191715.1 Ignavibacteriota bacterium
AATCGCATATCAAAGTCAAACAACTTCAACTCTGCTCTGGTCTCCAATCATAAACCGATGCACTCTCGGTTTTCCGGTCGCTTCAACAATTTCTGCTTCATTGCCGAGCAAACTTCCTTCTATGCGAATCTTCACATCAATAACTTTGCATTGATTGAGGAGAATGCTGAATTCCACTTCTGAGTTTTTGATGACTGACTCATCTCCGATAGAGGTGAACGGACCGACATAACTATTTTCGATGACTGCGTTTTTCCCGATGATTGCCGGACCGCGAACAACGCTGTTGATAATTTTCGCGCCTTTTTCTAAAATTATTTTCCCGGCAACGGAAGAAGATTTGTTAAGATCACCATCAATGCGCGGTTGAATGTTATCCAACACGAGACGATTCGCTTCGAGCAGGTCAACAGGTTTGCCGGTATCTTTCCACCAGCCGGTGATTTCGCTGTAGCCGACTTTGTAACCTTTGTCAATTAAATATTGGTGCGCGTCAGAAATTTCCAACTCGCCGCGCCCGCTTGGTTTGATGTTCTTGCATGCTTCAAAGATGTGTGAGTCATAAATGTAAATTCCCGAAACGGCAAAATGGCTCTTCGGTTTCTTCGGCTTTTCTTCAACGCCGACAATTTTTCCTTTTTTGATTTCAGGAACACCGAACCGTTCCGGGTCTTTCACTTTGGAAAGTGTCAGGAAACAATTGCAACCGCTTCGTTTGAACTCATCCACAAAACGCTTCACGCCGCCGACAACCATGTTATCGCCGAGATAAAAAATAAAATCATCTTTGCCAATAAACTTCTGGCCAATTTTTACAACATGAGCGAGACCAAGCGGCGCATCCTGAGGAATGTACGTCATCTTCACACCCCAGCGTTTTCCGTCGCCAATCGCTTTCGGAACTTCATCGCTATCCGCATTGTGGATGATACCGATTTCCTTGATGCCCACATCAACAACCGCTTCGATTGCGTAATGCAAAATCGGTTTGTTGGCGATGGGAATGAGATGTTTGTTTTGCGTGTGCGTGAGAGGGCGAAGACGAGTTCCGCGTCCGCCGCTTGCAATGAGCGCTTTCACTTGGTGACCTTTCGTTTGGGTGATAAATTTGTTTGTCTGAATAAATCGCTGAACATGCGACCAATTTCTTTATGTTGTTGTTCGGTTATCAATCCTTCGCACGCAGCGATTCGTGCAATTTCCAATGCGCCAAAAGTATAAACAAGAAGAAACTCAGGTGCAAATTGTTCCAAGGCAACCATGTGGTTGAGTACGCCGAAGATGTCACCCCGAAGAATCGGACCGGTGAGCGCGTCGGCGGGAAAATTTGTCCGGGCATTGTTGATGGCTGTGTTTGTGAGCGGTCCGAAAACTTTTTGCCACGGCTCGTTCAACTGTAATTCTTTTGAAAGTTCCGAGACGATATTTGTAAGCATCACAAAATAACTTGAAGAAAAGACGCACGTAGTGTGGTACAAGTGTCGTAACCTTGAAGGAATGATAACCATGTTTCCGTTCAGGTCATTGATAATATTTTTGATTTTTCCGAGCGCTTCTTTCTTACAATCCACACCGTAATAAATTCCGTTGAGAGAAATCGGTTGTGATTTTCTTAGTGAGACTTTCGGAAAAGTTTGAATGGGATGGAGTGATGCTACAGACGCACCCTTCTTTTTTATTGTGTTGAGGGTTGAAGCCGGGTACATGCCTGAAGTGTGAGCAACAAGTATTTTTTTGAAGTTGAGTGTCTTCAAACGTGCTAAAGAGTGACTGACTTTAAAGACGGCAGAATCAGGAACGGCGATTATTATTAATCGGGTTGTGAAGTCAATATCCTTGAGTTCAGTTGAAGCAATCTTGCTGTGAACTTTCCCTGCAAGTTTTTTCGCTGATGTTTCTGTCATGCTGATGACGGAAACAATTGGATACCCTTTTTTGTGAAGCGCATGTGCAAGAGTTGAGCCGACTGCGCCCGCTCCGATAATTGTTGTTGGTAAGAGATGATTATTTTTCATATCAATTTCCTTTCACTATGGTTGCTGAGAGATAGCCGACAACACCACTACGGTCACCAGTGATGTCGCCGGAGTTACAATAATGAAGAATTTGAACATCCGTTGCACCGAGTTGCTTTGCGGCAGAAAGAACCGCAACAGTGGGACCGCCGCCGCACGCCTCTGCATAATTTGCGTTAATGTCATCCATAAGTTTTTCGTAATCAAATCGTTCGATGTCTCCCACCGTTCTCTTGTCAATTTCTCTGGCGGTGTCGTAAGGATAATAATGTGAGAGGTCAGTACTTGCAATGAGTAAGCAATTTTTTTCATACAAAACTTTTGCTAAGACATTTCCCAATTCGAAACAAAATTCACTTCGTTGGTCGCCCATGACGATTGGTAAAATCTTCACTTGACCTAATGTTTCTTGTAAAAACGGGAGTTGAACTTCTATTGCGTGTTCGGCTCCATGTCCGCGAGCCGAGATCTCAATGAAGGAACTTTGACTTGCAATTTCATCCCGAAGTGTATCATCAACCGATAACTTGCCGAGCGGAGTTTTGTATGCCGCGCCGTTGTATTCGGAAATTGCCTTGAAGTATTCCCTATGACTTGGCGAGACAATGACAACACAATCATATTGGTTCTTCAGCAGAAGTTTGTATCCGTGTGCCGCAGTCAAACCGGAATATGTGTAGCCGGCGTGCGGAGAAATCAAAGCAACGATTGTTCCTCGCGGCTTTTGCGGTTTCGCTTTGTTGAGCATTGAATCAATATCGTGTTTCAACGTTCGTTGGTCGCCGGGGTAAAACATTCCTGCAACTGCGGGTTGTCTTATTGTTTGTGTCGTCATTTCAAACCTCACTCTTTCTTAAAATCATCTTCACTAAAAACTTCAGCAGAGAAAATAAAGATTGTAATTTCCGGTTGTTTCCATGCGTTCATTGGCAGTCCGGCTTTGCGTGCTGTTTGATTCAAAAATGTTTCTCTGTCCCAACCGTACTCAACAGGAACCTGAGGCAATAACAACCCTCTGAACTTTCCTGACTCAATTATGAGTCCGTGTTTTCCAACTTCAATTTCATCAATGTTTTTGATTTGTCGAACAGGAGAGAGAACGGAGATTTCAATTTCAAGTGTACGAACTTCTTCCGGCTCGACCGGATTAAAGCGCGGGTCATTCAGTGCAGACTTCCTTGCTACTTCCTGAATTGTATTGATAAGCGGTTCGTCCGATTCGATGTAGCCGATACATCCGCGCAGTTCCTGATTCTTTTTCAATGTGACGAACGCACCTTGCGGTGATTTCAAATGCGCAGGAATATTTTTTAACTGCGGAAGCGGTTGCTCGTTGCACGCCGCTTCGATTGCCCTGCGTGCCGTAGAGAGAAGGAGTTTTTTATCAGAATCAGAAAGCATGAAATTTTTCCGCCTAAACTTACTGAAATTCTTGGTGACATTCAATTTCGTTCTTTGGTTATCAGGCGCAGGTTTGGTACATTTTCCACCGATTATGGATTTAATGAAAAGCATATCAGGAATTCGCGGTATCGTCGGAGAAACACTCACGCCGGAAACTATTGTCATGTATGCATCTGCTTTTGCAGAGTACAGTAACAGGAAACCAATCGTGATTGGCAGGGACGGAAGAATTACCGGAAAGGTGATTGGCAATCTCGTCTCCTCAACATTGCTTTCGATGGGATGCGACGTTATTGCGCTTGGCGTGGTTCCGACTCCGACGGTACAGATTGCAGTCGAGCAGTTGAAAGCGGCTGGAGGGATTTCCATCACCGCAAGCCACAACCCGATGTGGTGGAACGGCATGAAGTTCATGAACAGCGATGGGATGTTTTTGGATGATTTCGAGAACAAAAGATTTTTGTCAATTGCGGCAGAGGGAAATCGAAAATACGCAGGTTGGAACCAAGTTGGAAAGCATCGGACTGAAGAATCATTCATTCGAAAACATCTTGATTTAGTTTTGGGATTGAAGTACATTCGTCAGGAACAAATCCAACAAAGAAAATTTAAAGTTGTTGTTGATTGTATCAACGCGGCAGGTGGATTGATTGTCCCACAGTTGCTTCGTGAGTTAGGCTGTGAAGTGATTGAGTTGAATTGTGAAGTGAGTGGAGTTTTTGCTCACACACCTGAACCAATTCCTGAAAATCTGACTCAGTTGTGTCAACGCGTCAGAAAAGAACAAGCGGATTTGGGAATTGCCGTTGACCCTGATGTTGATCGGCTTGTTTTTGTGAACGAGAAGGGGGAGCCGTTCAATGAAGAATATACTATTGCAAGCGTTGTTGATTTTGTGTTGAATGAAGAAAAGAAAATCAAACCAAACGACAAGCAAAAGGTTGTAGTTAATTTATCAACAACCCGTGCTGTAGATGATGTTGCCCGAAAGTATTCAGCCGAAGTCTTTCGTTCGCCTGTTGGTGAAATCAATGTTGCAAAGAAGATGAAAGAAGTTGGCGCTATTGTTGGAGGTGAAGGAAGCGGCGGTGTGATTCTCACAGAAGCGCATCTCGGTCGTGATGCAATTGTTGGTATCGGTTTGATTCTTCAACATCTGGCTAACTTCGGTGGTACACTTTCCGAGTTGAAAGCAACAATGCCTCAGTATTTCATTTCAAAGGATAAAATGCGATTTGATGGAGCAGACGTTAGCAAAATTTTTAACAGACTTCAAGAACGATTTGCAAAGGATGGAAGAGTGAATGCTGACGATGGATTAAAATTAGATTTTACAGATTCGTGGGTTCATCTTCGCACATCGAACACTGAGCCAATCGTTCGTATTATTGCGGAAGCCCCGACAGTTCAGGAAGCACAGAAATTAGTTCAACAATTCAAACAAGAAATTGAGAAACTCTTATGACGTTAGG
>JACPVN010000004.1 GCA_016191715.1 Ignavibacteriota bacterium
GCTACTTCCTGGTCCTGGGATTTTGGAGACGGCACGACTTCAAATGCTCAGTTACCTACCCATCAATACGCGGATACAGGTTCTTATGTAGTAACTTTTCGATTTTTTTGTTCCATAGGGGCGCGGCAGGTTTCTTAACTTGAGGCGGAAACAATTTCAGTAGTAGGGAATCTCCATTTTCTTCGCCCACTGTTTCATTGGGATCAGCTTCTTCAAACTCCTCATCTTCAAACTCATCCCGAAATTCATCAACGTCAAATCCATCCTCATCGAACGTTTGCTTTTTTAATTTTTTCAAACGGTAGATATTTTCTTCCATCGCCGCATACATCGTTGCGACAATGTGCTTACAAACATCATCCCAATCGTAAGGACACGTACAGGAATATTTCCAATCCTCATCATCTTTATAAATAATATGAACGCGATAACTATGAGTTCCTTTTACTTGTGCAACTATTTCTTTCTCAGTCAATAATTTTATTCTGACTCTTCCCTCTTTGAAATAGTTCAGCCCGCGCGTCCGTATAGTTGACTCTGAAAGAGTGCGAATGATTTCTCTTGTAATGTGCATTTTAACTCATCCGGCTAACGTTGATTGCCATTAGATGCACCTTCATCCAACGACTTCTCATATTCCAATTTGTATTTCTTTATTCCTTGATAAATCGCCGCCGCAAGTTGGTCTTGCCCCTTGATTGATTTCAAAAACTGTTCTTCTTTTTTGTTTGATAAGTAACCGGTTTCAATCAGCACATTCGGCATGGATGCGCCAACGAGAACGAAGAAACCCGCTTGCTTCACTCCGTTATCTTTCACCGGAAGCAACCGTTTCATCTCTGATTGAAGAATTCCTGCAAACTGTTCCGAATATTTCACGTATGCACTCTGCGCCATCGTAACGAGAATGAACTGTTCTTCCGTCAACTCCTGATACCGTTGCTCATAATTTTCTTCAAGTTTCACAACCTCATTTTCCTGAGCGGCGATGTGAACAGCATCTTCCGTTTTTCCCGGGCGAAGCAAGTAAATTTCAAATCCGTTCGGTTTGCTCGGTTTTTTCCGTGCGGCGTTGCAATGAATACTGATAAACAATTTTCCTCCGGCATCATTTGCAATTTGCCCGCGCCGATACAACTCAATGAACGTATCTGTTTTTCTTGTGTACACAATTTTTACATCTTGCATATTTTGTTCGAGAAGTTTTCCAAGTTTTGTCGCAACTGCAAGCGTTACATCTTTCTCTTTTGTTTTCTTCACGCCAATCGTTCCCGGGTCGTGTCCGCCGTGTCCCGCATCTATCACAATGCAATCAAGTTTCCAACGATTGCGCGTCCGTTCGAGTGTCTCTTCTAACTTTGTTGTCTTTGGCGCTTCCTTCACCGGCAGATGCACAGCAACAAGAATATCATTGCTTCCCTCCGCCTGCATCAATTCCGTATTTCTGACTTTTATTCCGAGTTTGAACGTTAGTTGAAGAGAGGTCGGCGATTGAAACACAAGAAAATCTTTCACAACTCCTCCCGGCTTGTTCGAGTTCAACACTTGCAAGTTCGCTTTTGCATCGGGCAATGTAACGTAGAGCCACGTTCCGTCATCAACAGATTTTGTCCAACTTTCGTAATCGGTAATTCTTTTGTTTGATGCAATCCTCAACAAATATCCATTCGATTTCTGTTCTACGGTTACTCTTGAAATATCAAAGGTAATTGAAGTAGAAATCTTCGTCACAGTTCCAACAGATATTACCTGCTTGATTCTATCATAAATAATCGTTTCGGATGTTACATCATCAAGCAACTTCACAAATGATTCGACGGGAACAAAGATTTCATTTCCTTTGAGTGTCGGTTCGAAAGGAAGCTGAACCATACTTGTAGTATTTTTCACATCGCTGATAAGCACAAAAGGATTTTCTGCCGTCAATCGAAGCGAGTATTCTTTCGTTTGAATTTCGAATTGCTTTGATTCAGGAACCGTACGCGAGCCAAACCGTAATGCATCAGCAATACTTTTTGCCGAACTAAATGTCGCTCCCTTCTGTATCGCGCTAATTTCTACCGAGCGATTCTGCTCGCTCAGAAATTGCATCCTGATTGATTGCTGACTTTCAGCAACAAAAATCAAAACGACTGTAAGGATTGCAATGATAATTATTTTTCTCAAGTTCATCTACTGTACTTTGTACTTGGTTCTTTGTACTTGGTATTTAATCAACTTACCTATAACGTATAACCGATAACAAATAACTTTTTATTTTAACTTATTACTGAAAACTGCTTTAAGCAAAATTGATATCAGTTTCAATCGCGGAGAATTTGTTTGTACATCAAACCGTGTATGAATTTCCTTCATCGTTTCGGGATTCTTGGTGATAATTATTACTGAAAGCGGTCGTTTCATTCTTCTATCCTTTTTATGAAAGAGTTTCGTTGATGATGATGTTTCTTTTTTGTAATTCACAGAGGAATGGTTCGAGCGGAACACATTGTTCGGGGGGTAAAACTCCTCGCTGTGTAATTGTTCCGTCCGCCGCCATCTGTGCGATGATGGATGTCGGGAATGCGGTTGTTCGCATCATCGAAGTCATTTGCAATTTCTTGTCGAAATAGTCAATCATTTCATAAGTGAGTTCTTTCTGCGTTCCATGCATCGCTCCTTTTATTGATACGCGCATCAAAACAATATCCGGTCCATTCATCGGAAGTTTCTTCAGCAACATTTGCTCGAAGAGTTCTCTTGCAGTGAATGTTTTATCGCCAAGCACGATTGGCTCTGCGCTTCCGAACCCCAACTCTAACAGCAACTTGAATTTTTCACAATGACCTTTGTACCGAATCGTCTTGTAATCCAACTCTTTCACCTTTCCTTTGAACATGTGAACGAGCGTAGAAGAGCCGCCTGATGTATTAAACGCTTCCATTTTCCCGAGCGGTTGCGGAAATTCCAGTTCCTCAACATCAAGCATTGAAGCGACCGTTTGCAACTCACCGTCATGAATTCGCTCCGCAGGTTCGAGATATTCGTTCACCAATCCTTCGGGAGAAAACACAAGTTGATAGTTCAACGGCGGCTGTGGATGTTGTGGCAATCCACCGACACGAATATGAAGTTCATCAACGGAACTAAATTTCTTTGCCGCGCCTGCCGCAATTGCACAAGCCATACCGGGCGCCAAGCCGCAGTTCGGGAGAATTAACACTCCCACTTGTTTTGCTTTCGCATCAAGTTCCATTTGTTTATAGACAACATCCATGTTGCCGCCGAGGTCACAGAAGTGAACGCCCGCTTCGATTGCCGCTTTGGTCAGCAGTACATTGTGTTGATAACTCGTCGCTCCAAGTGCGACATCAACACGTTGCATCGTTTCAACAACATCATCGTAGTACGCGATATCCAATTGTCGTCCCTGTGCTTTGCTTCCAAGCGTCTTTACAACGGACTTTGCCCGCGCTTCATCTTTATCTGCTAGAAATACTTGTTCTACATGTTCGGAATTGACAAGGTCGTACGCTTCCGCGCTTCCCATCATTCCCGCGCCGATTACTAATGCTCTCATGGTTGGTGAGTGGTTAATTGGTGATTCGATAATTCGTGATTCGTTAATTCGTGAATAGTTAATTCGTTAATTGACTATTGTGGGTTTCTGAGACTGACTCAAAAATCCGAATGGCGCGTAGCCGCAGACTTTATGTCTGCGTTTTTGATTTGGAAACGCAACTACAGTAAAACCTAACTTTTGAGACAGACTCAGGGTTACTTTTCGACTTACTACATACAAATGACTATTGACCATTCAGCATTACTTACAGACTACTTCAGTACTTTCCCCGTCTCCATGCACCAAAACGTGAGGTCAAGTTCATCAAGAGGAATTCCGATTTCATCAGAATAACCGAGAAACTTCCTTTCTATTTCAAGATAGAGTTTTGAAGTCAATGTTTTCGGTACTTCGTTCAACACGCCGACACGAACGAGATTTTTCAGAATGTGCCTGTCGAGAATTGCAAGATTCCGATGACCGATATTGCGGAGAAAGTGCGATGCTTCTTTCCAGCCAAGTCCTGTCACATTCTTCACAAGCCATTCACGCAATTCCCGACTTGTATTTCCGTTTGTGCATTGCTCAAGAATCATTGGAAACTGTTTCTTCATTTCAGAGAGATGCTTCGCTTTCGTTTTGTGGAAACGGATGTAATAATCTTTCTGATGCAAAAGTAATTCAGTGTTGATGACTTTTCGTTCAAAATCCTTCTCGCGCAACACAGCAATCGCTTTCTCCGCA
>JACPVN010000400.1 GCA_016191715.1 Ignavibacteriota bacterium
CGTTATCCCAAGTTCACTCTGCGCGCCGACCATTCCGAACGGATTTCAGTTCGGAAAATTGCAAGTGGACACATCCGGAACGGTCAACATTGGCGCCGGTACAACTCTGTATGCAAGCCAACTTTCAAACGGAGGAATTATAGCGGCTCAAAGCGGAAGTTATCCGACAATTATTATTACAGACTCTCAATCGCAACGTGTTTCGGGAAATGGAAAAATTACCGGACGATTTCGGATGGTGCGTCCGATTGCTCAAGGCGATACGGGAAAATATCAATACGAAAGCGCGGGGACGTATATTAAATTCGGTACGGGCGGAACGTTCCCCGATTCAGTCACGATGACGACGTATGCCGATTCATTGTTGATTTTGTCGGTGGATCCTATTTCAAGTCACGTCGTAACAGCAACGAACACACTCGTCGCAGATACATCGTGGACACATTTTTCTACAATTCGAGCAGGCGGAGTTATTCCTGTTGTTGGCGAAGAAAATGTACCCGTAAGCATATCTTCAGTGAAAACACCTGACCCGGTAGTTCTCCATCGTTTCTATGATATCAAAGGTGAAGGTGGAAGCGGTTTCGATTATCGCATTGCAATCCATTATGAAACATCTGAAATCCCAGCCGGTCGGGACGAAGATTCGTTGAGGATGTTCATTACCGGGTATTATATCGCGGAGCCAGTCAATCAATTTTGGAATATTGTTTCTGTTCCGGTAACGTCAGAAGATTACTCAAAGTCATCGTTATTCCCTTCCGCTATAGCAGACGCGTTTGCATACATCGGTGGATATGTTCCACAAGGAGCGCTGGTAAACGGAGTAGGTTATTGGTTAAAATTTTCAAGCAACCAGGTTGTAACTATGTATGGAGAAGAAAGGAGATCAGATTCAGTTTATGTCGTGACCGGTTGGAATCTGATTGGAACGTTGAGCGAGACGATTCCTGTAACAAGTGTTACTTCCAATCCACCGAGTATTATAGAAAGTCCGTTTTTCGAATATTATTCGGGATATTATGCCTCATCTGTGTTGAAGCCGATGAAAGGTTATTGGGTGAAAGTCAGTTCGGCGGGCGTATTATATTTGAATTCGACAGTAATACAATCGAGAATTAATAAAAGGAAATGAACGAAAAAGATAAGGACAGCAATTGAGTATGATTACATTCGTGCAATCGCCAACAAGTCCTCATCGGAAAAATAATATTCAAAGTCTATCTCTGTTTTCAGAAGGGCTTCATCGAATTCCGGTGACATAGATTTGGCTTTCTTAAACCATTCTAGCATTTTCTGTTTTTGTTTTAAGAGGGAATGAACACGAGCGATTCCCCAAACGATGTCGCTGTTCGTTGAATCTTTTTCATAGGCAATATGAATTGCATTGACCGCGTCGGTTTGTTGTCCGAGACGCGCATAACAAAGACTTGAATAGAGCAATGGTTCAGCCAAATTCGGATTTTGTTGAGAATGTGTTCTGAGTAAATTGAGAGTTGTCGTCCATGTTTGATTCGCTTTCTGTAATCGGGCAGTCTTGGAATAGAAGACACCTAATGAATATCGTAACCGATAGTTAGTAGGGTCAAGATTCAGACCAGTCAATAAAATACGTTCAGCCGCGGAATCTTTTTTTATGATATAGAGACTGCTTAACCCATCACGGACATAGGAGTTAGCCGGGTTAATATCTAATGAAGATTGATAAGCGGTAATAGCGCTATCATATTCATTAAGTTTTGAAAACGTTACACCTAAATTTATCCAGGATGGTTCAAACGTCGGATTTAGCAGTAACACTCTTCGATACAACCGTTTCGCTTCAGAATAATTTTTCAACATATAATATCCATACGCCATGTTATGAATATTTCTGTGGTCGTTGGGTGAAAGTTCCATCGCTCGTCGGAAATAATCAATCGCCTTCATCGGGTCGTTCAGGTTATATTCGTACTGAATACCCAATGCGGCGAGTGAGTGCATGTCATTCGGATTTTTTGTAATTGCCTTCTCAAGTAAGGTTAAACCTCGTTGTAACTCACCTCTTGCTGTGGCGATACGACCTAATACTCCATACGCCTCACTCAATGTTGAATCAATGGAAAGCGCTTTTTGACAATTTCGTTCCGCTTCGGTAAGCCATCGCTCAACCCTGTCCCATCCTCTCTCATAATTAAATAATTGTGCATTGGCTAATGCATAAAATCCCCGAGCGAAGCGGGAATCTTTTTCAACTGCCTGAGTAAAATATGTGAGCGCGAGAATGTTACTTTCGGGCTTTATTTTTCGTAATTCGTATAAGCCGCGAAGATACATGTCATACACATCAAACGAAATTTGTTCTTGCGCTTCAAAC
>JACPVN010000359.1 GCA_016191715.1 Ignavibacteriota bacterium
CCACTGAACAAGTTCCGATGGTTTCTTTTTTGTGCGGCACATAAAATCAAGAAAAAATAATCCGGCAAGAATTCCATCCCGCTCCGGCACATGATTACGGAACGCGTAGCCGCCGCTTTCTTCGCCGCCGATGAGCGCATCGGTTTCTATCATCTTCGGAGCGACAAACTTAAAGCCGACTCCTGTTTCATGAACAGGGACGTTGTACATTTTCCCAAGCGCATCAAGCATAGAAGTTGTGGAAAGTGTTTTGACAATTGCGCCTCGCTCGCCTTTTACTTCAAGTAAATACATGGCAAGCAACGCGTAGGCGCGTAGTTGGTCAATGAACTGTCCGTTTTCGTCTGCGAAACCGCATCGGTCTGCATCGCCATCAGTGATGAGAAGAACGTCCGCGTTGAGTTCCTTCACTTTTTGTAAGCCGACATTGATGTTCGGAATAATCGGTTCAGGGCGACTCATCTCAGGGAACATCGGATTTCGCTCGCTGTGAATTTCCATGACTTGAGTTTTTCCACCGTCAAGCAAACGCGAGAACCAACCAGCGCCGTTTCCCCACATCGGCTCGACAAGGACTTTAAAACCCGCCTGTTTAATTGTATCGAAATCAACCATGCGGCGAAGTTGTTCATCATACGCAGGAACCGGGTCGAACTTCATTATCATGTTGGATGAAAATCCGTTTGCAAATTTCATTCGCTTTACATCGTTGATGTTATCGGGAATAAGCGCTTCGATTTTCTTCAAACCTTCCGGGTCAATCGCTCCGCCGTTTTCATCACGCACTTTAAAGCCGTTATCGGTTGGCGGATTGTGACTTGCCGTGATGTTGATTGCCGCAAGCGCCTTTTGCACTTTTACGCTGAACGAAATAACGGGAGTTGGAATTCCTCCTCCACAAAAGTGAACCGGAATTCCGTTCGCCGCGAGAACTTCCGCCGCAGTCGCCGCGAAATTTTCCGAATGGAATCTTCTGTCGCCGCCGACTACAACACCGCGTTTGAGTTGTTCCGAAGAGTAAACTGATTGAAGATAGTTTGCAAATCCTTGAGTGCATCGCCGGACGTTGTCGAACGTGTAATCTTCTGCAATAACGCCGCGCCAGCCGTCAGTTCCGAATTTGATAGTTAAGAAATTCAAAAAAAATATCCTTTCTGCCTGTTTTTTGATATTTACCACGTAGGAGTGAATACTTTTAATAATGTAATAGTTTTCTTCAAGCTAAGTGAGTTTTTCTGTGCTATTATAGGGTCCCAATAATTTTGAACATATTCTATTAATCTACCATTGTAGTTTGGTCCGTGACTACGAATGCTTTTTGCCGGAGGGATAATATCTTCTTTCAACTCCCGATTTTTAGATTTCCTAACAATATTCATGAGAACTTGCTTCGGGTCAAAAATATTTTCAACATCTGAAGGGATCATATTGATGTTAATTCGAAAGTAATCAGAAAATTGTTCTCTATGGGCAAGAAGCCAAGCTTCGGTTTCTCGTACTGCAACACGAAATACCAGATTTGGATGTTTTTGTTCGGGTAGCCAATCTCGTATCAGAAATGGGGCACACTCAATCTGATCAAGATCTGTCAACACTAAAAAAGGAATGTTTTTAGCAGCATTATTAAATCCATGTATAGTATTTTTTAAATAACCAAAACCCCCACGATTATAAACTGCGCCAATTTTAAATTGTCTTCCGGAAACTTTAAGGATTTTTCTTAGAACTGCTTCGCTGAGATTATCTTCAACAGCAAGATTGATTGGAATAGGACTCATTCAAATAACTCAAGTTGTGAGACATTATTCGGTGAAGTATAGGGAAGAGTAGCTTCTCCGATGCTTAAACCAGAATTTAAAAGTTCAACGATATCTCCTTTCGTTGATGCAATTTCAATAGTCGTTCCTTCCATAGAAGGGCGCAGTAAGAGTACTTCATCACCCCCTATACCCTTATCTGAAAGAAGGTCAAAACTATGTGTGCTTAACATGATCTGTCTTTTTTTCTGACGTTGAATTCTATAAATTAAGGATGCTAAACGAGATACAATACCTGAATTCAATGACAATTCTGGTTCTTCAAATAACAGTAAGGAATCACTGTCGAAGAGAGTCCATAAAAGTCCTAATAAACGAAGGGTACCATCAGAAAATTGATCTTCTCTTTGTTTTGCACCAAGCGGTCTCCAATGTTCATATATTGCTTCTAAGTGGGGTATTCCCGTGTTATCCTGTATGAATGATAATTCTTTTAATTGTGGGACGGCAATTCTCAGAACATGTTCTATCTTTTTTAATCTGGGTTTTCTAATTCTTTCTTGTGTCTTTGCAACTTGTTCTAAAAAATTTCTTCCAAAAGGATCGTCTGGCAATCCTGGTCCTGAAAAAGCTTTTGGGTATCGCACCAGCTGAGGAACGAGATGCATATAAGATATTGATTCGAAGAACCTTGCAATTTCGCGAAATTTAACATTAGCAGTAATTTGCTCAAGGTGTGTTTGAGTTAGAAGTAATGGGTCAGATTTATCACGTTCATCAGGACGATCGAGGAGTTTTTCTCCATTTTTCCAAGCTCTTTCATAGGAAATGATGGGGAGGCGGAAACCTCGTGGTTCTTGTTTGATACCGATTTCATATTTCCACATCGGACCTGTGTTTTGCGCCTCTGAAAGATGAAGGGAAATTTCTATTTCTGGATATTTTCTAGCCGCAAGACATCGAATTTTTGAAACTCCTCCTCGGTCTTCTACAGCTTTTTGCAATCCCCCGCCTGGCTTAGAAATATCTCTGAGAAATTTAACGACATCGAGAAAATTTGATTTTCCTGATGCATTAGGACCAACAATAAAAACACGTTCTGTAAGCGCAACATCTACAGTGCGAAAATTCCTCCAATTCTTTAATCCAATATGAGTTACAATCATATTTATCTTTCAAATATATTTTTGATAAGTACTATAAATACATTAACAGTACTCTTCATACATCAAATTCATAGTTTAATATAACAATAATATATATTTAGAATACAAGTATCAAGATTATTTCGTGGGTGAAATATAAAACCGTCTTAATTCCCAGCATTCAGTGCATACTGAAAGAACAACATGACAGTAGAGTATTGGAATGTCTGATTATGCTGGAAGTTCAGTTGCATCTTGATTTCATTTTCCGGGTACCAGTTCAATCCTACATGGTAACTTCTGTTCACAGGATATGTTTCGATGAATTTACCACCGCCGATATAATTGTATGAGTAATAATTCCACCAATCAAATCGGGCGGCAATTTCAACCTCATCGGAAGTTTTCTTTCTAAAATCAACATGGAAGCCGGAAGTTGGAAGTGATGTGAGTCCATTTACTTTGAGATATTCAATTTCAAACCAATTATCATTGTAGTTAATTTTACAATCTACTTCCCAGAAAAGATTTTCATCTGAGTTATAATCGTCGTAATAAAAATCATTTTTGTCATTCGTGTAAGCGAAACTTCCCTGTAGTTCAACATTTAATTTTTCTTCCATAATTTCACTTTGATAAGGGATGAAAGACAATTTCCCGGAATAGAGAGAAATATTATCGTCGGCAGAATTACCGCCTCCCGCCGAAAGATTCAAAGCATACGTCAGCCGATGTTCAAGAAGTTTTCCTCGAACCTGAACGCCTTGTTGCCGGCCGGGAGTGATATTTTCCACTGCGAGAGCACGGTTGATAAAAAGTAAGTTTGCATCTTTAATCAAATATTCCTTTCCAAACGGAACTTTAAACTGACCGGCATCAATGTTCAGGTACTCTCGAAAATTGTAGGAGAGTTTCAAATCAAGTAAGGAGAAATTATTGTTAATATCTCCCTGAAAATAAAAAGAGAACTTTTGCGTCGGCAATGTAAAAAGATACAGTCGGGTTCTTTTTCTCCAATTTCCAATGAGATCGGTTTCAGTTCCATCGTTTATAAGTCCACCTTCGAGTTGTGCCAACACTCCAATTTTCGGCTGATTCAATCCCAAGAATGATTGCACCGTCTCGGAGACTGACGATGAATCTTTGTCTTGCGCTTTACAATAAACAATGGACAACGAGCTAAGAGTTAACAGCAGAGTGATTTGAGTTAAAATAATTTTCTTCATCGCAGTCGTTTTGATTGTGAAATTGATTGAGCGTCATCATCATCGTTTCTCGCGAAGCCGATTGGACGTTTCTTAGGAAGCGGAGGTGGAGGAACGGAGAGTTTTTTTAGTTCGTTCAGAATATAGATAATCGTTTTCTCGTGAAGGTCAAGGCGAGTTATAAGTTTGCCTTCAAGTTCGGATAGTTGTTGTGCGAGTATTTTGTTGTTAGCAAGAGCATCACGCATTTTAATAAAAGCACGAACTACAAACACACTCATTTGCACCGCACGGGAACTGTTCAACACATTCGCCGCCATGATTGCGCCATGTTCGGTGAAGGCGAGCGGGAGTTTTCGCCGCCCGCCATGCTTTCCTTTTGATGTCGCATTTTGCGATATCAAGTTTTTAAATTCATCTTCGGTTAACTGAATGGCAAAATCCTCAGGAAACCGAGTGATATTTCTTCTGACTTGCTCATTGAGCCGCCTTGTCTCAACTCCATAAATCTTCGCAAGGTCACTATCTAAGATTACCCGTTCCCCCCGAAGAGTCACTATCAATGATTCAATCGAAACAAGAGATTGGGTTTGCTTTTTCATTTTAGAACGCGCTCATCCCCGGATAAATCGCTGTAATGTCCAATTCTTCTTCGATGCGAAGAAGTTGGTTGTACTTTGCAACGCGGTCTGTGCGACTTGCAGAGCCGGTTTTGATTTGTCCCGCGTTTGTTGCAACCGCGATGTCGGCAATCGTTGTGTCTTCTGTTTCACCGCTCCGGTGACTGATGATTGTCGTATAGCCGTTTCGCTTCGCGAGTTCGATACAATCAAGCGTCTCGGTCAGCGTTCCGATTTGGTTGACTTTGATGAGAATAGAATTTGCTACTCCTTGCTCAATTCCTTTGGCAAGAATTTCCGTGTTCGTTACAAACACATCATCACCAACGAGTTGCACTTTATCGGCAAGCGCATCAGTGAGCATTTCCCAACCCTTCCAATCGTTCTCCGCCATACCGTCTTCAATCGAGATGATGGGATATTGCTTTACCCACTTCTCATAGAATTTCACCATCTGCTCTGCACTCTTTGATGATTTGTCTGATTTGTAGAAAACATACTTTCCTTTTTGCCACATCTCGCTTGATGCGACATCGAGCGCAAGGTAAATATCTTTGCCCGCTTTGTATTTTGCATTTGTGATTGCTTGAAGAATTACTTCGATGGCTTCATCGTTCGATTTCAAACTAGGCGCAAATCCGCCCTCGTCGCCGACGGAAGTGTTGTACCCTTTTTTGTTCAGCACCGATTTGAGCGAGTGAAAAACTTCTGTTCCCATGCGCAACGCTTCGGCAAAACTTTCAGCACCGACAGGGACAATCATAAATTCCTGGCAATCAACATTGTTATCCGCGTGTTTTCCGCCGTTGAGAATGTTCATCATCGGGACGGGAAGCACTTTCGCATTCACCCCGCCGAGATAACGGTAAAGAGGAAGTTGAAATGCAGTTGCCGCCGCTTTAGCTGTTGCAAGCGAAACGCCGAGAATCGCGTTCGCTCCGAGTTTTGCTTTGTTATCGGTTCCGTCGAGAGCGCAGAGCATCATGTCAATGCCGACCTGATTGGTCGCATCGAATCCGATGAGTTTCTCAGCGATGACATTGTTCACGTTCTTCACCGCTTTCAGAACGCCTTTGCCGTTGTAGCGTTTTTTGTCGCCGTCGCGAAGTTCAATTGCTTCATGTTCGCCGGTGGATGCGCCGCTCGGTACAGCCGCACGTCCGGACACGCCGGATTCCAGCATCACTTCAACTTCAACAGTAGGGTTTCCCCGTGAATCTAAAATCTCACGGGCATAAGCATCAATAATAGTAGTCATTGTTTGTTCTCCAAAGAATTGTTTTCAAAAAAGTGTAGTGAATATCGGCATATTCAAATCAAAATTCAAAGAAATTGAATCATTCACGATTATGCCCCTGTATCATTCTATAAATGATTCAATGACATAATGATTCTATCGTCAATTATTAATTTAAGGTAGCCCTAATCTTCTGTCCTGAAAAAGAAAGTAGATGGAAAGTTGCATTTCATAGGGAATTGATGTCACATGCTTTTTCATTTCTTTTTTGTAGATTAGCACAATTCATGTATCAATCATTCGAGAATATCATGCAACGTTCAACATATTTCGGCATCACTGCCTTGCTTTTCATCTTTTTTTCGTTCACCCAAGCGCAATCATGGAAGGAAAACCTTGGTACAAATGAACGGAATTTCAATACACTTCAACAAGCATTCAATCAATATTGGGAAGGAAAAGATACCAAAGCAAAGGGAAAGGGGTGGAAGCAATTCAAACGATGGGAATGGTTCTGGCAACAGCGCGTATCTGAAACAGGTGAACTTCCTGCGCCGGATATTCTTTATAAAAAAATGAAAGAGTATGAAGCGCAATATTCACTTCAGAATGTAAATGCCGCCGGATGGTCGCTCATCGGTCCTTCGGTTGTTCCTGCAAGTGGTGGCGGCGCGGGAAGAGTTAATTGTGTTGCGGTTCATCCTACGAATACGAGTATTATTTTTGCCGGCTCGGCTTCGGGTGGATTGTGGAAAACAACGAATGGCGGGACAACATGGACAACAAACACGGATGCGCTTGGCTCGCTCGGCGTAACTGCGATAGTATTCGACCCGAACGATGCGAACATCATGTACATGGCTACCGGCGATGCTGACGCCGGAGATACTTATAGCATCGGTGTTTTAAAATCGGTTGATGGAGGAACCACATGGTCAACGACAGGATTGAATTATTCCACTTCCTCTACAGCAACAATCAGAGCGCTTGTTGCCCATCCGACAAACTCAAACATTCTGCTTGCATCAACAAGCAACGGAATATATAAGACAACCAACGCCGGAGCGAATTGGTCTTCGGTTTCGTTAGGAAGCGCACGGGATCTTGAAGTGAATAAATCAGATCCGATGATTTGGTATGCGACAAAAAATGGTTCGGGTGTGTATAAATCTTCCGATGGCGGCGCAACGTTCACTCAACTAACAGGAGTCGGGTTACCAACGAGCGGCTATGGCAGAGTTGGCATTGCTGTCGCGGCTTCTTCTCCTTCTACTGTCTACGCGTTGTATGTTAATAATAACGATGGATTTTATGGATTGTACAAAACGGCGAACGCCGGTTCAAGCTGGACACTGCAATCGAATTCGCCGAATGTTCTCTCGTGGGATGGAACCGGAACGGATGGACAAGGTTGGTACGATCTCGTACTTGATGTTGACCCGACAAATCCAGCGGTGGTGTATGTTGGTGGTGTGAACATGTACAAATCAACGGCGAGCGGAACTTCGTGGACGAAAATAACACATTGGTATTCCGGCGCGGGGTATCCGTACATTCATGCAGACCAGCATGGGATGACATTTCATCCGACAAACAGTGCTACGGTATTTGTCGGTAATGATGGCGGTGTGTTTAAATCAACTAATAGCGGCACATCGTGGAGCGATATCAGCGGCGGACTTGCCATCACGCAGTTTTATCGTCTGGGAGTTTCTCAGACAAACGTCAACAGAATTTTTGGCGGCACACAGGATAACGGAACGAACCGTGTTTTGAACGGTGAATGGGAACAAATTTTCGGCGGCGACGGGATGGAATCGTTGATTGATTATTCCGATGAAAATATTGGTTACGTGGAATTGTATTACGGAGATATTTACCGAACGAATGATGGTGGAACTACCTTCGATTATATTTCCGGAGGTTTGGCGGAAAGCGGCGGCTGGGTTACACCGTACATTATCAACCCGATGAATCCTAAATCAATTTATGTTGGGACAACGAAAGTGTATAAGTCAACAAATCGAGGAACAAATTGGTCGGCAATCAGCGGTGCCTTGACCGGTGGAACACTCGTTTCTCTTGCGATTGCTAAATCCGATACGAATACAATCTACGCAGGGGATAATTCTTCGATTTACAAAACTACCAACGGTGGAACAACATGGACGAATATTACATCAGGATTACCATCTGCGTCGAAAACATATATCACGGTTCATCCCGGGAACAAGGATATTGTCTTTGTAACAATCTCGGGTTACGGAAGTGCAAAAGTATATAAGTCAACAAACGGAGGAAGTTCTTGGACGAGCATCTCGACAGGATTGCCAAGTATCCCGACAAATTGTATTGTCATTCATCCGGTTTCAACCGATAACATGTTTGTCGGAACTGACGTTGGTGTGTACACTACAACAAATGGCGGGACAACATGGTCTCCTTTCTCACTTGGTCTGCCCAACGTTGTCGTCAATGAATTGGAATTTCACACTGCATCGAACAAACTTCGCGCGGCAACCTACGGAAGAGGATTCTGGGAAACAGCAATGGGTTCCGGTTCCGGAAGCATTTACGGTACGGTCTTTTTTGATGCGAACAACAACGGAACGAACGATGCAGGAGATATTGCTTTGAGCAATTGGACCGTCAATCTGTCGGGCGACAGTGTGGCAACTACAACAACCGATGCAAGCGGAAATTATTCTTTCACAAATTTGAAAGACGGACAATTTATGGTTGAAGTTGAACAGCAACCTGGTTGGACGTTGACCTCGCCGGTCGGAGGAACGTACTCGTTGACAATTACAGACGGAACAACGTACGGTGGAAAGAACTTTGTGAATTACATCCCCGGAATCTATGAGAATTTTGATGGAGCGTTTTTTCCTCCTTCCGGTTGGATGACACGCACTGTTCAGGGTGACTCCGGATGGAGAAAAACGGCAACCACACCGAGAAGTGGAAGTTCTGCCGCGTTCAATCGTTATCAAACATCCGGCGTGATGGGAAGAAAAATGCTTATCACGAAGAAGTTCTCTCTCGGATATATTGGAACGAAAGAGTTACGTTTCTATGTTCGTCGTGAATTACCTCAAGATAAACAACCGGATACACTCTATGTTAAATTATCTCAGACTGACAGCAATACTGCAAGTTTTGCCAATACACTCTACGCCTGTTACTCGGGCGATACAACCATAGGCGATCCTAATGTATATGCAACTGCATATAAACAATTTGTCGTATCGTTACAGGATTATTCCGGACCGGTTTTTCTCGCCTTCGAACATCAGGATAACAACGGACAATCTCTCTATCTTGATGATGTCATGATCAATGTCGGCTCTGTTGACCCGGTGTTTTCCGTGTCTCCGACTTCACTCTCGTACGGAAGTGTCAATATCAATTCAACAAAACGCGACAGCATCACCGTGACAAATCTTGGACCTTCTACCATGAGCATCAGTTCGGTGAGTTCGACTAGTAATCAATTTTTAGTTACGCCATTGAATGGCACAATCGCATCGTTAGCGACAAAGAAATTTTACATTACTTTTTTCCCGACTTCCGGCGGGATGAAGACAGCAAAAATCATTTTTACCAGCAACGCAATTTCGGGTCAGGATACTATCACGGTTGACGGGTTAGGCGCGGCACCGCAATTCGCGGTTGATTCAGTTACGAGTGCTTTTGGAAGTGTTCGTCTCGGTCAGAACAGGCGCGATACACTGACAGTCACAAATACCGGAACGGCAACGTTAACCATTACAAATGTATTATCGAATTCTGGGACGTTCGTTGTCGCACCGACTTCGGCAACACTTGCAGCGTCGGCATCTCAATCATTTATTGTGACCTTTTCACCGACAGTCACCGGACCTGCATCGGCAACGATTTCATTCTATTCAAATGCCTCCGGTTCTCCGCACACTGTTTCAGCGACTGGGAATGGAGTTTCTTCAGGTTTTAATTCATCTCCCTCCGCTCTTGCATTTGGGAAAATATTATTGAATCAATCAAAAACTGACAGTATTACTGTCGCGAATTTCGGAGAGGCGACATTGTATATTTCCACCGTCACTTCCTCGGATGCACAGTTCACAATTGAACCGACGAGCGGTTCCATCGCGCCGACGGAAAGCCAGCTGTTTACCGTGACTTTTACTGCAACATCCATCGGTTCAACTACTGCGGCGTTAGTCTTCACCCATGATGCAACAACATCTCCCGATACAGTTTTGGCGAACGGACGCGGAGCGGATACGGTAAAGTTTAGAACCTTCAGAGTTGATACGTCGCTTGCAGCAAAGCCAAACAAAATCAAAGTGATGGCAGGGAAACCTGTTGTCTTACCGAACGTCGCCAACTGGCGTGATTCAGTTGTCTATCGGTACGACAAACGGAAAGGCATTTATCTCGGATTGCCGCAGACAGGAAGTGCAGCGATGCGTTACGGCTGGATGCGGTTCGGACGCGGAACGGATGTGGGTAAGTTTTTCAAAACAATGCATACAAACATTGCCTACAATGCACCGTTCGATACCGTTCGAAAAGAAAGTTCGAACAAGAAGAAAAAATTTGTACGCGAACTTCGACCGACTTCAGAAGCATACACGAATCCGCTTGCTCAGGCGTTTGCTGTATTTAAACTCAATTTATATTCAAGTAAGTTAGGGATTGCGCCAAAAGGGTTAGACTCGCTTGTGTATATCTCTGAAGGAAGTATGTGGAATGGGAAGTCGCTTACACAAATAGCCAATCGTGTTGATTCGGTGCTGACAAAATATCTTGAAGTTCCCTTGCCGGATGGAACTCCTGCTATGGCAGGCATAGCTGAACTTGAAGAATTACGCTCGTTGCTGAACGATGTGAACGAAGCATTCTATGCTCCGATTGCACTTGCAAACGGCGACTCAGTTGTAACGGGACAAGGATTACGTTTTGCCGGTATGATTGGCTTGCAAACGATTTCATTCCTTGATAAGGCATATACTCCTTCGATGGAAGCTCTGAACTCGTTTGTTGATTTGTCGTTTCAGCCGACTGCATTTGAATTATATCAAAACTATCCGAATCCGTTTAATCCGGTAACGAATTTCGGATTTCGGATTGCAAATTTCGGTTTCGTGACATTGAAAATATATGACGTTCTTGGACGGGAAGTTGTAACTCTCTTGAACCGTGAAGTGATGGAAGCAGGAGAATACGAACTGCCATTTAATGCCATGAGTCTCGCGAGTGGAGTATATTTTTATCAACTTCAGGCAGAAAGCGTGGAAGAAACAGATACATTTATTGAGATGAAGAAACTTGTTTTGATGAAATAGTATCATATGATACCACGAAGAATTTAACAAAGAGTGTAACTATTAATGATTAGGAAATTTTGTGCGGTGAGCATTGAGCATTGAGCGGTGAGCAGCAAGCGGTGATTAATATAAACTGTACTGTAAACGAGAACCGTCAATGAAGAACCAACATTGCATTTTGTTGAAATTTTTCCCATCTTTGCCCATCATTATAGGAAAACATCATTTCAGTAACTCATGTAAATTCAATGGCACGAATATTTTCAGAACATCAGTGGGCGCTGGTTCTCGGCGCATCAAGCGGATTCGGCGGCGCAACGGCGATCGAACTGGGTCGTCGTGGAATGAATGTTTTCGGTATTCATTTCGACCGTGCGGCAACATTGCCAAACGTTGAACGCATTGTCAACGAAATTCAATCCTGCGGCGTGAAAGTGAAATTCTTTAACATCAACGCATCGGATGAAGAACGAAGAAATGAAACACTTGAAACAATCAAGAACGAATTTTCTACTGATGCAGATGCAACGATTCGCGTACTATTACACTCACTTGCGTTCGGAACGCTAAAGCCATTCATCGGAAAATCATCCACCGAGATGGTGACACAAGCACAGGTGGAAATGACCTCTGATGTCATGGCACATTCGCTTGTCTATTGGACTCAGGGAATCGTTTCACGTGGCTTGATGAAACGGGGCGGACGGATTTACGCTATGACAAGTTCAGGCGGACATAGCGTTCTGCCAAATTATGGTGCTGTCTCCGCGGCAAAAGCCGCGCTCGAATCGCATATTCGTCAACTTGCAATGGAACTTGGTCCGTATGGAATTACCGCAAATTCTATATTAGCGGGAGTAACCGATACGCCGGCGCTCAGAAAAATTCCCGGTGCCGCGAAGATGATTGAAGTTGCTACGGCAAAAAATCCGCAGGGACGGGCTACGACTCCCGAAGATGTAGCGAAAGCCATTTCGCTTCTTGCACAGGATGAATCGTACTTCATGTCCGGAAATGTAATTCGAGTTGATGGCGCCGAGGATTATGTCAGTTATGTCGGTCAAACTCCGGCTGTTCATGTTTGATATTTCTACTTTGTTTTCTATATTCACACGCCTCACAACTTTTCATTCACCAACTCGATTAAGTAAATTAGTACAGTAAAGGTAACGTCATGGCAAAAATTCCGCCGAAGAAAATCATATCCCCAAAACCGTTCCTGAAAAAACCAATATTGAAGAAACCGATTTTGAAGAAACCCGTCAGCAAGCCGGAACCGAAACCCGTTTCCATTGCAGACTTAGTAAAAGAACTCAACTCGTTCAATGTTGACAACTATTGGGATTTGGGAAAATTCCTTGTTGATAAGGTGATGCCTGCCGCGCGCAAGCAAGGATTGTTTGAAGAGCAGGTAATGAAAATGATTTCTTCACATCCCGGCGCTAAATTTCCTTTCTCCGTACTGAAACAATGCCAGCAGTATTATGCCTACTATCCGGATGTAAAGAAGCGACCATTGGCTGAAGTGTTTTACTTTGAACTAGCCACGAAAGTGAACGAGTCACGGAAGCGTGAGCAATACGAAAAAATGGCATTAGAAAATAAGTGGACGATTTCAGATTTACGGAAGAAGATTCGGGACGATGAAACCGCGCGACGTATTGACGAACGAACAAAATATGGTTTTGATTTACGTGAACGAAATGTCTGGTCGTTTGATACTCCTGACCCGCGCTTCGGAAAGCCAAACACGAAAGGAAGAATCCCCGGTCAAATAGTTGCCAATGCGCTCTATTTTTATACAAACTCCGGCGATTATATCGTTGACCCGTTTGCCGGAAGCGGAACGACTGCGGATATTTTAGATTCACTTCCGTTTTTTTCAGACAGAAGATGGAAAATGTTAGACATGAATCCTGCAGATGAAAGAATTATCAGAAACAATATTCTGCAGATGGGAATCCCGGAACAGTCCGCATCAGTAGATTATCTCTTCCTTGACCCGCCGAAAGATTTTACGTTTAAAGATTCGACAACGGATTATGATGTCAGTCTTGAAGCGGCAAAAGCCGATTTTGTGTTGAAGTTTAAAGGGATCATTCGTGAGTGTGCGCGGATCCTGAAATCCGGCGGTCGCGTTTCGATTATCTGTGAACCGGCGTTCACTCCCTCCGGATATATTGATTTTCCTAACGAGTTAATCAATCTCTTCAAAGATGCCGGGTTCAAACAAATCGGGAAAGTGTATTTGCCAACTCATTCAGGTGAGTCTTCAACGAAAACGACACAGAGTATTTCTGATGTGAAAGGCGTTCGCATGTTGAACTCTGATTGCCGTGAACTGTTGACCTTCCAAAAAAATTAGTCATCTCCGTCTGAAAAATGTTACGGAAATGGTTTTGCCAAGCGTTCAATTTTTTGTATATTGGCATTGTCTTTCTGTACTATAGTGCAGGAATTAGGACGGGTAGCTCAGTTGGTAGAGCAATGGACTGAAAATCCATGTGTCGGCGGTTCAATTCCGTCCCCGTCCACACCATTCAATTTTTTCAGGGAGTGAATACAAAACATTTATCTTTCAGGCGTTTGTTTCGCATCTGCGTCCAAACGCCTGTTTCATTTTTATATGTTCGGGAGAAATGTTCAACCGGCATTTTTCAAAACGGAAGAAGAAATTATATCCTCTCTATCGGTTGATACACTCTTGATTGTTTGAATATTTACAATTCATTCCCTACCTTCATCCCATGTCAAAATGTATTTTCATCAAGGCATTGTTGTTTTGCCTAATTTGTTGTTCTACAACTTCAAGCAGCCAATCGGTAAATCTTCGCTTCGCGCATCTTACTACAAGCGATGGTTTGTCAGAAGGTGTTGTCTATCGGATTCTTCAGGATAGCAAGGGATACCTATGGTTCGCGACGCATGAGGGTTTGAACCGATACGATGGTTACTCGTTCAAAACTTTTAAGCACGACCCGTATGATTCACTCTCACTCTGTAATAACCAAGTAACAGCATTGTTTGAAGACAGCAGAGGAATTTTATGGGTTGGCACACAGAAAGGGGCGCAACGGTTTGATAGAAATACAGAAACATTTCACAAGATGACACGCGGGACAAATGATTCAACTCTTTTTTTACTAGGCGGAATAGGTGCATTTGCTGAAGACCGTTTTGGAAATCTCTGGATTGGAGCTGTAGAGCGATAAAGTTTCATCAACGCCGATGGTTTGAAAGATCTACAAAAACCGTCTTTGAGAGTTCATCGAATCGATTTTGAGGATAGCGAAA
>JACPVN010000360.1 GCA_016191715.1 Ignavibacteriota bacterium
GAATACTTAATCCCAAACAAATTCACATATCAAAAAGCAAAACAACTATGGAAGTACTAAGTCGTATGTAAATTTGTCCCAAAAGAAGTATGAGGGATTTGGGAATCCGCATTCAGAATTTCAGATTGCAAACACGATATTGAATTTCAAACATTACTTATTCAGGAAGTCGCAATTCACCCTCAAGCACAGTGATTGCATTTCCTCCGATAACAATTCCGGCAGGTTGTCCCTCCTCCGTTACTACTTCAACATCCAACCGTCCCTTTCTTCCGACAACGTCTCCTTGTTCTGCCTGAAAAACAAATCTTCCGTTTTTATTGGGAATTAATTCTTTCTCATGCAAGTAAAGAGCAAGTGAACAATGGGTGAATCCTGTAACCGGGTCTTCATCAATACCAACGTGCGGGGCAAAGACGCGGGAGTGAACCAAAGAATTTCTGTCAATCGTTTCGGTGGTAAAGACACACAGCCCTTCAAAATCCCGTTTGCTGAGGAATGAATTGATCGCGTCAATATTTGGTTTCATCGTGAACAAAGTGTGAAGTCGTCTAAGAGGTGCAAACAAAAATCCGTTTCGTTGAATGGTAAGCAACGGGTCAAATTCATTTACCGAAACGTTAAGAAGTCGGATGAGGTCAACTTTGTATTGTCCTGCTTTCTCAAACTCAGGAGGGGAAAAGCGGAGCGAAACGTAAATAGAATCTTTCTTTTTCTCAATTGTCGCAGGAAGAATACCATCGTTCGTCTCGACGGACAAATGATGTACTCCAATTTTGTTCATTCCTAACGCATTATTTTCCGCGAGCGCGTAGAGACTGGCAATCGTTGCGTGTCCGCTCATGCTTAATTCACCGAGTGGTGTAAACCAACGGATTTTCACATCGGCTTTTTTTGCCTTAGGTTTTAAGATAAATGCAGTTTCGGCGAGGTTCATCTCCCGCGCGACAGAAAGCATTTGTGCGTCCGTCAATCCTTCAGCGTCGAGAACAACAGCCGCGGGATTTCCGTTATGCGGAGTTTTTGTGAATGTATCAATATGTTTAATTCGAATCGTAGTCATAGTTATCAAACAATTTGATGGTGATAATAAATTACTATCCCTATTTTATTCCACACGTTTATTCAAATAATTTAACTGCGATTAAACTCTTTTTGTTTTTGATATAGTAAACAATTCCGTTCATCATCATTACGGAATCAGGATGAGGAATCTTCATCCGTTCATTTACCGTATCACGATAGAGAAGCCGCCCCTCTCTATCTGCTATGATAACTTGTTGTTCAAGTTGCGTGTTGCTATTCATTTTCTCAGTCACAACAGTGTACAACGAGAGAATGAGATTTCCATTTTGACTGATACACTCGATCGGTTGTTGAACGTTCAAAACTCGCAACACGATATTTTTGTAACTTTCTTTCAGTTCCGCAACATCTCCTACTTCCTTAGCGAAAACGAGATTGTTCGATGTTGAATCAAATGCCTCTGATTGAAGTTGTTGAAATTCAACAGCGTTTATTTCACCGACAATGTTTCCGTTCGTACTATCGAGTCGGAAATAATGTCTCCTTTCAAATCCAATCTTCGAACCATATACAAACTCTCGGTATGCAAAATGAAATTGCAGTTCTTCGTTCACCCACAGGATTTGTGCCGTGTGAACATTCACGGCATAAATCTTTTTATGGTCAGGCATATCCGGTGTTGCAAACTCGTGTAAGAACACCGTGTTCTCATATACACCTTCAATGCTTATCCACCATGGCTCAGTGAACGAAAGATTGTTCCACAGAATTTTTCCGCTTACTGCATCAAGACAAAAGAAAGTAACTTTCTTCGTTTCCAGATTTCTATCTTCACCAACGAATACATGATTGGTCGTCGGTAATAATCGCCACAAGACCCCGTTCGTCTCATAGTTCCATGTACTATGTAATTTTGCTTGCTTGAAAAAATCCAGGAAGCTCATTCAGTTCGTCAAAAATTTCGGATAAAAATAAGAACATCGGAGCGTATTGCCAAATTTAAGAGGACTACCTCTCTTTTCCTTCATTTCAAGTCAGAAAGGTAACTTTTTAATTGATTCATAGCCAATGCACGATGGCTTATTATGTTTTTAATTTCTAAAGAGAGTTCGGCAAATGTCGCCGTAAATCCATCCGGGATAAAAAGCGGATCATATCCGAATCCGTTACTGCCTCGTAATTCCTCGATAATTTTCCCCTTACAAAATCCTTCAAACAATATTTCTTCAGTCGAAGTAACAAGAGCAATAACGCATCTGAATCTTGCTTGTCGTTTTTTAGCTGGAACGTTTTCCAACTCTTTCAATAGTTTTTGATTGTTCTCGGCATAAGTAACATTCTCTCCCGCATATCGTGCTGAGATAACTCCGGGCATCATATTAAGAGAATAAACTTCTAATCCTGAATCATCTGCGATGGTGGGAATGTTTGACGCTAGAAACACTTCTCGTGCTTTTTTCAACGCGTTCACTTCTAACGTCTCGCCGTCTTCCACAACTTCAGGAATGTTCGGATAATCCAACACTGAATGTATTTCATAAGGAAGTCCGGAAAGCAATGCCTGAATTTCTTTTAGTTTTCCTTTGTTGCGCGTAGCAAGAATAAGTTGACTCATTTTCTTTGATATGATGAAGGATGGATTTTACTTCAGCAAAATATCAACGGCTTCTTCCACCCTCTCTACACCTATAATTTCGATGTCGAGATTTTTCAGAACGCCTTTCAATCCATTTTGCGGAACGATGATTTTTTTGAAGCCTAACTTTGCCGCCTCTTGAATTCTCTTTTCCATTTGACTCACAGTCCGGACTTCTCCGCTCAATCCGATTTCTCCTACGACCGCACTTTGATAATCTATTGTTTTATCACGCAAACTCGAAACGATAGAAACTGCAATTCCCAAATCAATCGCCGGTTCATCAATACGCAAACCTCCGGCAATATTAACAAACACATCCGAACCACCGAGTAAAACACCCACACGTTTCTCCAACACGGCAATGAGCAAGGCAAGCCGACGCAAATCAATTCCTGTTGCATTCCGTTGTGGCGTTCCATAGCTTGTCGGAGTAACGAGCGCTTGCACTTCAACCAAAATCGGGCGCGTTCCTTCGATGCTTGCAACTACTGTTGAGCCGGAAGTTCCAGATGCCCGCTCCGACAAAAATACTTCCGACGGATTCGGTACTTCAGTCAAACCCGATTCACGCATTTCAAACACTCCGATTTCATTTGTCGAACCGAAACGATTTTTCAACGCACGTAAGATTCGGTAACTGTAATGCCGTTCACCTTCAAACTGAAGAACCGTATCAACCATATGTTCAATTACTTTTGGTCCGGCAATCACTCCTTCTTTCGTAACATGTCCGATAAGAAACACAGGAATTGATTTCGTCTTCGCAATCTTCACAAACGCAGACGTACACTCACGAATCTGTCCCAAACTTCCCGGTGTGCTTTCAAATAGCGGACGATACATCGTTTGGATTGAATCAACAATCAATATCTCAGGAGGAGATTGCTCGATAACTTCAGTAATAACATCAATGTTTGTCTCGGTGAAAAGCAACATTTTTTTTTGTCCTTTCATA